>JAKANU010000299.1 GCA_021812315.1 Pseudomonadota bacterium | reverse complement strand
GCCTCGTCCTGGCTCACTCCGTAAGTTATGACGGACGGCATGGCCCCTTTCTGGTCCCGATCAACGGCCTGCGAGACAGCTTTGACACGCGCAATCAGGTCGTCTTCCACGCAGCCTCCGGAGACCGAACCACTGATCACCCCGTCCTGCCGGATTGCCAACAGCGCTCCCGGTGGCCGCGGCGCGCTGCCCCATGTCTCAGCCACCGTCACCAGGGTCACAGCGTATCCCTGCTGCCGCCACTTCAGCGCATCGCTCAAGACCTGCAGGTCAAGGCTTTCCATCGTGTCTCAAAGCGGGCGGCCAAAAGCCAGCCGCTGCGAGGGTCGAAAACCCGCGTCAAGCAAGAACCCCAGCAATTCATGGTCCGGTGGAGCGGTACTTGTCTCGACTCGCTCGACGCGCAGGGCACTCAAATTGGCAAACAACTGCGACAGCAGGGCACGCCCCACACCACGGTGCGCATACTCGGGATCAACACCAATCGTATCGACAACCGCCGCGGGTTGGGTGCGGCCAAAGTCGCCAAGGTCGACACGCGCCATCAGGTAGCCCACGATCGCACCATCGAGCCGCGCAGTCATCGATACCCGCACGGCTGAATCTGTCATCGCTTCAGTCAGTTTGCCCCGGATGTACTCTTCGCGGTCGCGGCCACCGATCGCGCGGTCAATGCGCGTGATTTCGCGCAAATCATCCAGTGTCATCGACTGCACATCGGGTCGACTGCGAGTCAACCTCTCGAAGTCATTGCCGCTTGCAGCGCCGTAGTCGATTTCGCTTCGATCCTCCGCCTGCTCGGGCGCGTCGCCGGGGTCCTCGCGCGCGGCTTGATGAGCACCACTATCGATGCGGCACTCGAGCCACCGATCAGCCGCCAGCGCAAAACCCATGGCATCAAACCAGCACAACATGCTGTGATCGTTCCAGGCTGCTGAAGTATGCACCCCGGTCAGCCCATGCTTGCGTCCGTGCGCCATCAGGGCCTGCAGCAAGCGCGAGCCCACGCCGACCCTGCGCACTGCGGCATCAACACCAACAATTTCCAGTCTTAGTCCGGGGTGAATCAGACCAAACTCGCCAACCAGGATGCGCGCCAAAACATATCCGACCAGGACACCATCTTTCAGGGCAGCAAATTGGGCGTGCAAGGCGGGCTCGCGCAGCGCAGCGACCAATCGATGCTCGATGTAATCGCGCCGTGAATAGCCTTCGATCCCGGCATCGATTGCGACGACCGCATTCAAGTCATCCTTCGTGAGCGCACGAATGACAATCTGGTTTTGGGAATCAAGAATATTCATGCGCTGCACTCCGATTCGTGCCCGGATCGATGGGATCAGTTTTGCCCACAGTCATTGCGTTCGACCAAGTCGGCAAGCAGGCGCTGCGTCAGCACCGAGGCGGCCTGACGTCGATAATTCGACGCCGTCACCGTGCTGCGCATCGGGCTAACCTGCTTCTGCACAAGCTTGCCCAGGGCGGTCAGCGTCTCGCTGCGCAAGGGGGCGCCGCAAACGGCGTCGGTGCCATGCAACAAAATGGGCCGCGAATTGGTGCCCGTCAGTGCCACGCGCAGACCCACAAGTTGGTCGCCCTCCAACACAACGCGGATGGCAACACCCGCCAGGGGAAAATCCACCGCAGCGCGAACACGTGCCTTGCGGTAGCCGCAACGCATGCCCTGCGGCTGAGCGGGAACACGCACGCGCCAGACGAGTTCACCGGGCAACAGCGTCAGTGGCCTCGCGCCGTCGTCCTGGTAGAAGTCCACTAGCGGCAGGTTGCGAACGCCACCCACGCCGACGATATCGATACTGGCATCCAGAGCCAACAGCGCTGGGGCCAGATCGCCGCTCCAGGCCGCGTGGCAGCGAGTGCCCTGGGGCGCCACATGACAGACTTCGCCGAGGTACTTGAGACAATAGTCGTTGGACTTGCGCCACCATTCGCTCTGGTTGTAGAAAACACAGCGCGTGTCCAGACACAGATTGCCACCAAGCGTGGCCACCGTTCGATGCGCCGGACCGGCCACGGAGGCTGCGGCTTGCGCCAGCACCGGCAAGTCGGCCACGACGGCGGCGTCGCACGCCAGTCTCTGCAAGGTCACCCCCGCGCCGATCAACCAGTCCTTGCCATCGCGCAACAGGTGATGAAGGTCTTCAATACCGGTCAAATCAATCAACGCATCCGGCGCACCAATACCGCGACGCAGGTTGGGCATCAGGTCGGTGCCGCCAGCCACGACCCGTGCCTGCGGTGTCGCTGCCAAGTACTCCAGCGCCTGAGCAAGGCTGCGTGGCGAGCGCAATGCGAATTCCTTCATGCTATCCACGTGCGGCCTGCGCTTTCTTCGCCGCGTCAAGCTTTTGAGCCCGCCGCCTGGACTGCAGGGCATCGAGCAATCGGTCGGGAGTCAGTGGCAGTTCATGCGTTCGCAATCCGGTGGCATGCGCGACCGCATTGGTCAGCGCCGGAAGGAAACTCGATAGTGCCCCCTCTCCGGCTTCCTTCGCACCGAACGGGCCGTTGGGGTCGGGTGCTTCAACGATGAACGTTTCAATTGGCGGCGACTCCACAATTGTCGGAATTCGGTAGTCCAGAAAATTGGCGCGCATGTGCAAGCCCCGGTGGTACTGGGTTTCCTCGCACAGCGCCTGACCCATACCCATCCAGACCGAGCCCTGCACCTGAGCTTCGACAGCCAGCGGATTGATGGCGCGCCCACAGTCGTGGGCCACCCAAACCTTCACGACCCGAACTTGGCCCGACTCCTCATCGACCTCGACTTCAACGACCTGCGCCGCGTATGAGTACCCGGCGCTGGTACCCACCGCCGCACCACGGAACTTGCCGCCCTGCGTCTGTGGGGGCGTGGACCAACTACCGCGGGCAGTGACCGTACCGCCCTGCTGCAAGGCGAGCGTGACGACCTCCTTGTAGCTCAGAACCGCGTCATGTCCCACCGCCGTGTAGGTTTCGCCCAGGCACTTGACGCTCTCGACGGGAACGACGAACTTCCGAGCCGCGGCTCGCAGCAGAATCTGCCGCAATTCAGTAGCCGCATTGATGGCGGCATTGCCAACCATGAAGGACACTCTCGACGAGTATGAGCCGTTGTCCTTGGGCGTCACGACGCTGTCATTGGCGACCACGCGCAGCCGGTCGAGCGACAAGCCCATCACCTCGGCCACCATCTGCGCGAGCAAGGTTGAGGAACCCTGCCCGATGTCGGCGGCGCCGGTCAACACCGTGATTCCGCCGTCGAAATCAAGTTTCAAATTGATAACCGCGTGCGGCTCACCGCTCCAGTGAACGGGCTTGGCGGATCCACTCGCGTAATGCGAGCAGGCCAGTCCCAAACCGCGCCCCCTGGGCATCTTGGCGTAGCGCTGCTTCCACCCCGAGGCCGCCTGAACTTTGTTCAGGCACTCGGCCAGACCACAGGAGTTGACCTGCAGGTCATTGATGGTCCGATGCGGTACCGCCAACAAATTCGCGCGTCGCACGGCGAAGGGGTCGAGTCCCAGGGTGTGAGCCATGCTGTCGAGCATGGACTCGAAGGCATGGCGCACATCAACCGACCCGTGGCCGCGCATGGCGCCGTTCGGTGGCGTGTTGGTGTATACGCGCAGCCCAAAGTAACGACAGGCCGGCAATTGGTAGATGGCATGCAGCAGC
>JAKANU010000298.1 GCA_021812315.1 Pseudomonadota bacterium | reverse complement strand
GGGGTACCTTGCGCATGATCCAGGAACTGTTGCGAGATATCGACTGGCTGGAGTCCCTGATCAGCAGCGTTCGGACGCAACACTTGGTCGCCCGGTCTCTGGATCTGTCCACCGGGGCAGTGCGGCTTGGCGCGGCGCGCCGGGGTCAGCCCATGGAATATGACGGGAAAACCTTGACGACAGTGTTTGGTCCCCGCTGGCGCCTGGTCTTGATCGGCGCGGGCCAACTTTCCCAGGCGGTTGCGCAGATCGCCGTCCTGCTCGATTTCGAAGTCCTGATTTGCGATCCGCGCGAGGAGTTTGCCCCGACGCCGACGAAGACACCCCCGCTGTATCGGCGCTTGGCTGGCATGCCCGACGATGCCGTGCGTGAACTGCGGCCCGACCAGCATACCGCCATCGTGGCGCTGACGCATGATCCGAAGCTCGATGACATGGCCCTGCTTGAGGCCCTGCAGTCTGAAGCGTTTTATGTTGGCGCCCTGGGTTCGCGCCGCAACCAGGAGAAGCGCAAGCAGCGGCTGGCCGAGCATTTTGCCGTGGATGCCGTCCAACTGTCGCGGTTGCATGGTCCGGTTGGATTGGCATTGGGCGCCAGGACGCCGGGTGAAATTGCCGTGTCGATCGTCGCCGAAATCATTCAAGTCAAGCGCCGGGTTGGCGATCAGGTGCTGACCTGAGGAGGCCGAGCAAGGCTTTGGATTCGCCGGTCGTCATCATTCTGGCATCGGGTCGCGGTCGACGTTTTCGTCAGTCCGGCGCTGCCACAGACAAGTTGCAGACCAAGTTGCTGCATCAAACAGTGTTGCAGCATACGCTTGATGCGGTACGCGCCAGTGGCTTGCCGTGGCACCTCGAAGATCGTGGCCTGCCGGGCATGGCGGACTCCATATCGGCCGCCGTCGATACCACCGCGCTGGCACCCGGGTGGCTGATTCTGCCTGCGGATCTGCCGCTGATCCGCGGTGAGACTCTGCTGGCAGTCGCATCGGCCATGCGTCAACACATGGTGGTGATTCCGCACTACCGGGGACAACGCGGTCACCCCGTTGGATTCACGGCGCCATGCCTGGCGCGTCTGCTGGCGCTGCGCGGCGACGGCGGTGCCGCGGCCGTGGCAGCCCTGTATTCGCCGTTTCAGCTCGCGGTGAACGACCCGGGTTGTGCCATGGACATTGACACCGTTGAAGATCTGCAACAGGCTGAGCGACTGATGATGCTATCGGCACGCCTGGCGCCGGCGCCGGTAAAGGGACTTGGTGAACAGGCAAGCCACTATCATTTAGATAGCGCTCTACGCAAGACAGATAAGCCTTGACGGCCTATTCTATCTAGCCAAGTCGTTTGATGTGACGCGCAATCTGGGCTCTAACCTGGGACGGGGCCGTGCCGCCGAGGATGTCGCGCGCGTTGAGCGAACCACGCAAACTCAGTGCTTCGTAGACGTCCTCCCCGATCGACGGGTGAAAGCCCTGCAGTTCTGTCAGCGCCAGCTCGGCTAAATCCACCTGCCGTGCCATGGCAGCCTTGACGGCATGTGCCACCGCCTCGTGGGCGTCGCGAAAGGCCAGCCCCTTCTTGACCAGGTAATCGGCAAGGTCGGTGGCGGTAGCGTAACCACGCGCTGCGGCACGCTCCATGGCCGCTTCGTCAACGCTCAGGCCAACATCCTTTTTGCCGGTTTCGGCATGAACCTCGCCGGCCACCAATTCACAGAAGATGCGCAGCGTGTCCTTGAGCGTGTCCACAGTGTCAAACAGCGGTTCCTTGTCTTCCTGATTGTCCTTGTTGTAAGCCAGCGGCTGGCCCTTCATCAGCACCAGCAAACCCATCAGATGACCGACCACGCGACCGGTCTTCCCGCGTGCCAGTTCCGGCACGTCCGGATTCTTCTTCTGCGGCATGATGGAACTGCCGGTGGTGAAACGATCCGCCATCCTGACGAAGCCGAAATTCTGGTTCATCCACAGCACCAACTCCTCGCTAAGACGGCTCACATGCACCATGCATAGGGCGCAGGCCGCTGCAAATTCGATAGCAAAGTCGCGGTCACTCACGGCGTCGAGCGAGTTCTGGCAGACCTGGGCCTGGCCGTGCTCGTCAACCATGCCCAGGGTTCTGGCGACGCGCTCCCGATCAAGTCGGTAGCTGGTGCCCGCCAAGGCTGCGGCGCCAAGCGGCAGGCGGTTGGTGCGACGACGCACCTCAGCCATGCGCTCGGCGTCGCGAGCGAACATTTCCACATAGGCGAGCAGATGGTGACCAAAGCTGACGGGTTGCGCGACCTGCAGGTGCGTGAAGCCAGGCATGATCACATCCGCGTTGTCGCCGGCGACGCCCAGCAATGCCTTCTGCAACTGGGCGAGCAGGCCCACAATCAGATCAATTTCGTCGCGCAACCACAGACGCAGGTCGGTGGCCACCTGATCGTTGCGCGAGCGCCCGGTGTGCAGGCGTTTGCCTGCATCGCCCACCAACTGTGTCAGCCGTGCCTCGATGTTGAGGTGCACGTCTTCGAGATCGAGTTTCCAGTCGAAAGTGCCGGACTCGATTTCGGTCCGAATTTCCTTCATGCCGCGCTCGATTGCCATCAGGTCATCAGCCGAGATGATGCCTTGATGCTTGAGCATCTCGGCGTGTGCCAGCGAGGCCGTGATGTCGGCCAACGCGAGCCGGCGGTCGAACCGGACGCTGGCGGTGTAGCGTTTGACGAGCTCACTCGTCGGTTCGGAGAACAGCGCCGACCAGGCATTGGACTTCTTGTCGAATTGGTTGTGTGACATGCAAGTGAAGGTTGGCTCAAGTGAGGGTTGCTGGTCTTCAAAGTCGCTTGGAGTCGGGCCCAAGATCATCAATAATCGGGCCGGAGGCAGACACAGCCTGCATTATCAATGAAAGACCTGCAAATTTCCTCGGCGTTCCAGGGACTGCCACCTGAGCCAGCGCGGCCCGGTCCGTCGCCGGTGATGGTATTTGACGCCTGTCATGTCGGAGTCGTACTCAGGGCGGTGCTTTTTGTCGAAGCGGTGGTTGCCGTGGCCGCCATGTTTGGCGCGCAATCGCTGCTTATCTGGCTGATTCGCATGTCTTTGCTCTCGAGCGGCGCGCTGGCCGCAACACTGGTGTGGTTGATCGCCGCCTGCAGCCTCAAGGGCGTGCTGGCACGTTGGCCTTCGCCGGTTCAGCAGGCCGCCGGAGTGCTCCTGGGAGCCTTGGCGGGCTTGTATGGTTGCGCCGTATTGTTCATGGTTGGTTTGCTCAACCCGGCACCCTGGCTTGCGTGTGCCTTCAGCGGCGCGTTGCTGTCGGCGGTGTTGGTGGCGGCGCTGGTGCTGCGCGCGCGAGGCCGGACACCGGCGACGACGATGGCCCGGTTGAGCGAGTTGCAGTCGCGCATTCGTCCACATTTCCTGTTCAATACCCTCAACAGTGCTGTTGCCCTGGTTCGAGCCGAGCCCGAAAAGGCCGAGTCTTTGCTCGAAGACTTGAGTGACCTGTTTCGACATGCGCTGATGGAGCAGGGCGAGTCGGTCACACTTGCTGACGAAATTGAACTTGCCAAGCGCTACCTGGCGATCGAGCAAGTCAGGTTTGGCGAGCGGATCCAAGTGGAATGGGTGTTGGATCCCCGGGCTCGCGGGGCGAAGCTACCACCACTGTTGTTGCAACCCTTGGTTGAATCAACCAAGG
>JAKANU010000297.1:1769-3695 GCA_021812315.1 Pseudomonadota bacterium | reverse complement strand
ATTAACGCACCGGTTACCAAGACACTGGAGTTGGTTGCGGCGGTGCGTAACGACAGGTACTCGGACTGGGGTAACGCACTGACGCCGAAAGTAGGGGCCAAATGGCAAGTCGCCGAGCCTCTGATGGTTCGTGGCACTTTTGCAAAGGGCTTTAGAGCGCCCGGGGCGGCTGAGGGGGGTAATAGCTCATCCGCCGGGTACACCACTTATCTCGACCCCGTTCGTTGTCCGGGTGGCACCGCACTCCCCGGCGCGGTTCCTGGCCAAGATTGTGGGAGTGGCTCTGGGCTTGTCTTCAGTACAGGCAACACCATGATTCAAGCGGAAAAGTCAGACTCTTACAGTCTCGGCTTCGTATTGGAGCCCACAAAACAATGGAACATGGCCGTCGATCTGTGGCAAATCACGCGCCGGGACGAGATTATCGGCGCTGACATGCAGGCGATATTGAACAACCCCGCTGGATACCCCACGGCTCAAATTATTCGGGATGCATCTACGGAGCTGCCCGGAATACCAGGCTCGGGCACGCTTCTCGCAGTAATGGCTCCGTATCAAAACGGGCCGAGTACGAAGACAAATGGCGTTGATATCGACATCAACTACAAAGGAGCGCGACTTGCTAATGGCATGCGTTTTTCCGCCGGGTTGAATGTTTCCCACATAAGCACCTTTAGCCGAACAATGCCGGATGGCACAGTCTACAACTACGCGGGCACGTATGGTCCGACAGCTCTTTCTAGTTCAGCCGGGATGCCTAAGGACAGGGCTGTATTCTCAGTTGTTGCAGAGGCGGGGCCGTGGACAATAACGGGCCGTGTCAACTACACAAGCGCGATAAGGACAATTGAGAGCCTAGAAGATCCTACCTGCCTATCCTCGGACTCTAGCGGCAACGACGTTTGTTCGGTAGGATCGATTACGACGGTCGATATGTTCACACGATATAGCGTGAACAAGAATCTTGAAGTTACGGGGTCGATCTTGAACCTTTTCGATAAGCTCGGCTCAATAGATCCGATGGCGTCGTACGGCCAAACGCGCTTTAATCCGACATACAACCCGTACGGAGCTGTTGGACGCTACTTCTCCGTAGGAATGAAATACAAGTTCAACTAGGCTCTTGGCACGCGATTGATCCCGCAGGCGAAAGTCTGCGGGACTTTTTTTGTCGGCTGGAATCACCACGCCACTGTCGTCATTGACTTCGAATCGCCGAATTCACTTGCGGACAATGTGAGTCAGAGGCGAGTTACTACCTCTGGCGCAGCAAGTTTGGCGGCATGAGCGTGTCGGATGCCAAACACCTGAAGGATCTCGAAACGGAAAATGCCCGTCTCAAGCGGCTGCTTGCCGAAGCCATGCTTGAGAACGAGGTAACGAAAGAAGCTTTGCGAAAGAAGTGGAGAGCGCACCGGCAAACGCGGCAACGGCGGGACCAGCACGGTCAGGACAGCTTCGTCACCCCAATCAGTTTGGACAACGCCCTGTCAAACGTTCCCAAAGGCAAGTGCCCTGCCTTGCGTGCAATTTCCAGCACCAAGCAATCGGAAAAACCCAGGGCAGTTTTTGTGCGGAAATGGGCCAATGCGGCACCGACGGTATCGGCGTCTTGCAGCACCAAATTTTCATGCGCAAGCAACAACTCCAGTGCAACTATAAGCTGGGGCGCAGTGCGCGCATAGACCGACTCCAACACCCATACCGTTTCCGCCAGGACAAGGTGTGACACCCAAGCGCCTTTTGCCACAAACTGATCTGCCGCATCGGCTTGCTTGGCATTATCGCGGGCCAGCAAACGCACCAACACATTGGTGTCAACGGCCAGCATGGCGACGCTGCATGTGCCGACGAATACCCTGCTTGAGTTCAGTCAGGGTTTTAGCTGGACCACTGACGGGCGCACCTGCGAATAAGGCATGATGC
>JAKANU010000297.1:0-1759 GCA_021812315.1 Pseudomonadota bacterium | reverse complement strand
GGCACCACGCCGACGCGCCGCTTGGCGGCCACGAAATCGTCGCTGCCGCTCACCACCCCACAGAGGCGCACCTGCCAATAAGGCATGATGCACCTCTACCGTGCTATGGCGCACCGCACGCTCGACCATGATGCGCCCCTCTTCTTCTGTCCAGACCAGAACTGAACCCGGCGTCAGACTGAGAAATTGACGCACGGCAGCGGGTACAGATACTTGTCCCTGAGATGTCAGTTTGGTTTGAATTTGAAGCATGTCCAATGGTAGCACATTACCTGGGTAATGCGGCGACAATCATCTCCGCTATTTGTTGCCAATGTGCTGCATACCCCAAAGCACTGAAGTCTTCAGCCCCCGGTACAGCCAGCGCAGCAACAGCAAGGCTAATACCGCCTCCAACAAGGTTAGCGCAAAGGCCACGAAGGGATTGCCGCGCTCTGCACGCGCGTGAAATTTGGCAATAGCACGGTCACGCGCGATTTCGATACTGTCGTAAAAAGTGGGAACCACCAGCAGAGTCAACAAGGTTGAGGTGATCGTGCCACCGATAATGGCTATCGCCAGCGGTCGGTAGAACTCTCCGCCCTCACCCAGGCCAATGGCGACTGGTAGCATGCCGGCAATCAGCGCAAAGGTGGTCATCAGGATGGGCCGCAGACGCAAGCGCCCGGCATGCATCAGCGCCGCCTCGCGATCGACGCCCTGGGCCTCCTCCTTGCGGGCACAGTCAAGCAGCAAGATGGCGTTCTTGGCCACCAATCCCATCAGCATGATGATGCCAATAAAGCTCATCAGGTTCAGTGTGTTGCGCGTGAGCAGCAAACTGATGACCACACCAATCAGGCTCAAGGGCAGAGAGAGCATGACCGCCAACGGTGCAGTGAACGAGCCAAACTGCATCACCAGAATCAAATACATCAGGCCAATGCCCATCACCAGCGCAATCGTCATCTCGGCAAACAACTCCTTCTGGTCACGAGCCGCGCCACCGAGTTCCAGACCATAGCCTGCAGGAAATTCAATCTGCTTGGCAAGTTTCATGGCATCTGCCGTGACTTCACCCGCGGAACGACCCTGGGCATTGGCGGAAACCGCGATCATCCGCTTGCCATCCTGATGCTGGATCTGTGCTGGACCCTTGCCCATGGTGACGGTCGCAATCTGGCCCAGCGGTACCACCGTGTCGCTACCACTGAGTGCAATCGGCAAGCGTTCAATGTTTGTGGCACTGACCCGATCGTCCGGATGCAGGCGAACCGCGACGTCACGCGCCTCACCGGTCGGATCAACCCAGTCACCGACTTCAACGCCGGCAAACGCCACACGCAGCGATTGGGCTGCGTCCGCCACCGAAATCCCCAGGGAATTGGCCAGGCCGCGGTCCAACTCAATCTTGACTTCGTCTTTGGGCTCCTGCTCGGACAAACCGACATCCACGGCACCGGGCACTTGACGCAAGCGCTCCATGAAGCCGTTGGCGATACTTACCAGACGCCGGGCATCAGGACCGGAAAACTGGACTTGCACCGGCTTGCGTACCCCATTATTCAAATCATCAAGCACGACGTACTCCGCACCCACCAGCCGGGCCATCTGCAGCCGCAAATCTGCTGCGATCACCGTGGAACTGCGCTTGCGCTGTGTACTCTTGCCAATGTCGACGTATACTCTGCCGCCACCTGCCTGGATATTGCTGTTGGTCGCCAGAGTCTCTCGCATGCCCCGTGCGAGTTGCGCTGCCTGCTCGACCTTCGGGCGCGTA
>JAKANU010000296.1 GCA_021812315.1 Pseudomonadota bacterium | reverse complement strand
GCTCGGGCTGTTGCCCAAGCAGCCCCAGTGATTCCGCATGCCGCGCGCATCCAAGACCTCGTCCGCTTCCACCCCCAAGCCTGGGCCGGCCTCCACGCCGGATGGATCAACCGCGCCGCGCAAACCTTCGCAGCCCGGTTCGACACGGACAGAGTCGGCGCAGACAGCGCTTTCCGATCCCCTGGCGCAAGCCGCGCCGATGCCGGGCGGCCCTCCCTGTCCCCCGGCCTCCATCGCTGCCGTCGACGACGAGTCCGGAGTCAGCGCCTTGCAGGCCTACCTCAACCAGATTCGCATCAAGCCGCTGTTCACTCCCGAACAGGAGTTCGACACCGCCACTCGTGCCAAGGCGGGTGATTTCGCCGCGCGGCAGGCCATGGTCGAGCACAACCTGCGGCTGGTCGTGAGCATTGCCAAAGCCTATGTCGGGCGTGGGGCGGCGTTGGGGGATCTGATCGAGGAGGGAAACCTCGGGCTGATCCATGCCATCGAAAAATTCGAGCCCGAACGGGGATTCCGCTTTTCCACCTATGCGAGCTGGTGGATCCGCCAGAGCATCGAGCGTGCCCTGATGCAGCAGGTGCGCACCATCCGTCTGCCGGTGCACGTGATCCGCGAACTCAATCAGGTGCTGCGCGCGCGCAAGCATCTGGAACAGGCGGCAGACTACCGCGGAAAGACGTCGGTTGAAGACGTGGCCGCGCTACTTGGCCGCAGCTCGGACGAAGTCGCCGACCTGCTGGCGTTATCGGAGCAACCGGCATCGCTCGACGCGATGCGGGAGAGCAATTCTGGCGACACCTACGCCGATCAGTTCGCCGACCAGACCGCCGAAAGCGTCGAAGACCTCACCCAGACTCGCGAAATCGAGATCCTGGTCGAGTCCTGGGTGGGCGCACTGGTTGAGCGGGAGCGTGAAATTATCGAAGCCCGCTTCGGTCTGCACGGCCGCAACCTCGAAACCCTCGACTCGCTTGCGCAGCGCCTGGGGCTGACGCGTGAACGTGTGCGCCAAATCCAGCAGGAGGCGCTGCTCAAGCTCAAGTCCCGGCTGGCGCGCAGCGGGGTGGACAAGGGTGCGCTGTTCTGAGCAGCGCACCCAATCTTCAGGCTCGCCCATGATTCACGCTCCCATCGTCGCCTTCGACATTGAAACCCTGCCCGATCCACAAGCCTTGCGCGCTGCGGGTCTCGCCGATACCGGTCTCGACGACCACGCCACCGTGCTGCAGGCGCAGCAGCGACGCGCCGAGCAGACCGGCAGCGACTTTCTGCCGGTGCATTGCCAACGGGTGCTGGTCATCTCCTGCACCTTCCGGAACAAGGACGGGCTGAAAATCCACTCCTTCGTCGATCACGGCGGTCAGGAGGGGCAGGTGGTGCAGAGCTTTTTCCGTGTGGTCGAAAAGCATGTGCCGCAGCTCGTGTCGTGGAACGGCGGCGGATTCGACCTTCCCGTGCTGCATTACCGCGGCCTGGTGCATGGAGTGACGGCGCCAACCTACTGGGATATGGGCGAAGATGAACGCGAGATGAAGTGGAACAACTACATTTCGCGCTATCACACACGACATCTCGACCTCATGGACCTGCTCGCGCTGTATCAGCCGCGTGCCAATGCGCCGCTGGATGTGCTGGCCAAGCTTTGCGGCTTTCCCGGCAAGCTGGGCATGGACGGAAGCAAGGTTTATGACGCGTGGCGCGCAGGGGAAACCGACGCCATCCGCCGCTATTGCGAAACCGACGTGATGAACACCTACCTGCTGTATTGCCGCTTCCAGCTCATGCGCGGCGGCTTGCAGCCGGCGGAATATGCCGACGAAATCGCAGTCATCCGCCAGACCCTCTCCGAGCTTGCAGCACAGGAGCCCCATTGGCAGGAATATCTCGCCGCCTGGCCCTAGGTTCGCTGCCTCGCGCTTCTGTTCCAATGTCCGCATGGAACAACGTGAACGGACTGAAAGGCTGCAGATCGACAGCCTGGATCTCGACGCGCGCGGCGTGGCGCGCAGTGCCAGCGGCAAGGTCGTGTTCGTCGACAACGCCCTGCCCGGCGAATGCGTGCAGGCGCGCATTTCGCGCAGCAAACGCAACTGGGAACAAGGCGTGGCCGTGGCCTGGGAGCGCGTGGCCAGCAGCCGCGAAGTGCCGCTGTGCCCGCACTTCGGCGTGTGCGGCGGCTGCAGCATGCAGCATGTGGATGCCTCGTCCCAACTCGCTTTCAAGCAACGCGTCCTCGAAGACGACTTATGGCATCTGAGTCGGCTGAAAGCCCAAACCTTGCTGCGTCCCATTGCAGGACCGAGCTGGGGCTACCGAACCCGGGCGCGGCTGGCAGTGCGCCTCGTGCCGAAAAAGGGCGGGGTGCTGGTGGGCTTTCACGAAAAGCGCTCGAGCTACATCGCCGACATGCGCAGTTGCGCCATCCTGCCGCGGCGGGTGTCCGACTTGTTGCTGCCGCTGCGCGAACTGGTGGCGGGGTTGTCTCAGCCCGATCGCATGCCGCAGATCGAACTCGCGATGGGCGATACGGTCATCGCCCTGGTCTTGCGACATCTTGAGCCTCTGACCGACGACGACATGCTGCGACTGCGTACTTTCGGCGCGCAGCACGGTGTGCAGTGGTGGCTGCAACCCAAGGGGCCGGACTCAGTGACGCTGCTCGATCCCGGTGCCGAGCAACTGTCCTATGACCTGCCGGAATTCGGCATTCGCATGCCGTTTCGCCCCACCGATTTTACCCAGGTGAATCCGGCGATCAACCGGGTGATGGTGGCGCGGGCGCTGCGCCTGCTCGGCGTGCAGCCGACCGACCGGGTGATCGACTGGTTCTGCGGCCTGGGCAACTTCACTCTGCCGATTGCCACTCAGGCGCGGCAGGTGCTGGGGGTGGAGGGCAGCGCGGCGCTGGTTGCACGTGCCCTGGACAACGCTTTCCGCAACGACCTTCAGGACAAGGCGGTGTTCACTGCGCGCAATCTGTTCGAGATCACGGTGGACGACCTGCTCGCTTTCGGACCAGCCGAGCGCTGGCTGATCGACCCGCCGCGCGAAGGAGCGCTGGCCTTATGCAAGGCGCTGGTCGAGGCCGGCGAGGTCTTCGTTCTTCCCCGCCGCATCGTTTATGTTTCCTGCAATCCGGCGACTCTGGCGCGCGACGCTGGCCTGCTGGTGCATCAGGCGGGCTATGCATTGCGGGCGGCAGGGGTGATGAACATGTTTCCGCATACCGCGCATGTGGAGTCGATGGCTGTGTTCGAACGACCATGAAAAACGCCCGGATGACCGGGCGTTTTTGACATGATGGGGCGGCAGTGCCCCGCAGATGTCAGGGGTTCAGCGGCGCTCGCCGCCGAAAATCCCCAGCAGTGCGAGCAGGTTGACGAAAACGTTGTACAGGTCGAGGTAGATCGCCAGGGTGGCGGTGATGTAGTTGGTTTCGCCGCCGTTGATCACCCGCTGCACGTCCACCAGCATGAAGGCAGAGAAGATGATGATGGCCACCACCGAGAACGTGAGCATCAGCGCGGGCAGTTGCAGCCAGATGTTGGCGATGCCCGCGATCATCAGCAGAATGACCCCGACGAACAGCATTTTCGACAGGCCGGTGAGATCGCGCTTGACCACGTTGGCCAAGGTGGACATGGCGCCGAAAATGATCGCCGTACCGCCGAACGCCAGCATGACCAGTTGCGGG
>JAKANU010000295.1 GCA_021812315.1 Pseudomonadota bacterium | reverse complement strand
TGGCTTGGGCAGTGTTGGCAGCATCATCGGGCGCGACATCGCCGCGCTCGCCGCGCCGCGCGCCGGCGGCGAAGTCATCAGCATCGATTACAGCATCCGGCCGCCACACCTTTGCATCGGCAAATCGGTCCTGCTTGAAGAGCTCAAGCTGACCGGCTTGCGCGAGGACGCGACCAAGGAAGAAAAGGGCCGCGCCTTCAACTGTCCGAATTGCGGCGCGCAGCTCACCGTCACGCTCGCCGCAAGCAAGAGCATGACCTGCGGCTCATGCAACAGCATCATTGACCTGTCGCAAGGTCTGGGCTCCGAGCTCAAGCATGCACTGCAGGACGAACCGGTGACGCCACTCATCCCACTGGGCACGGTCGGCAAACTCCAGGGGGTGGACTGGCAGGTGGTTGGTTTCCAGCACCGCATGGGTGTGGATCCGAACGACGCTGACGAGGAATTCGGCTGGGATGAGTACCTGCTCTACAACCTCAAGCGCGGCTTCATATTTCTGGTTGATTCAAGCGAGGGTTGGAGCGTGGTGCAGCCCACCACCGGAGCGCCGGTGATGAACGCCAGCGGAACCAGCGCCAGCTACCTTGGCACGCGCTATGCGCTCAAGGAGAGCTACAACGCCGAAACCTCCTACGTGGCTGGCGAGTTCTACTGGCAGGTCACGCGCGGCCAAAAAACGTCGAACCGGGATTTCGCATCCGGCAACACGATCCTGTCGCTGGAACAGTCCCCGAACGAACTGACCTGGTCGCTGGGCAGCAAGATCAACAGCGAAACCATCGCCAAGGCATTCGCGCTGGAAGACAAGAAGGACCTGCTCAAGCGCAGTGACGCGGCACCGGTCAGCGCCACCAAGGGCGTGGGTTGTGTCACGGTCATCGTGCTGATCTTCATGCTATTGGTTGTTTTGGCGCTGCTGAGCGAGTGTTCGTCGTGTGACCCAAGCGTCCAGAATTGCTCCTCGGGCAACTACGCGCGCAGTTCGGGGGGCTCATTTGGCGGGTTTTCCGGCGGCGGCGGCCACAAGTGAAACCGGCGGGTCATTTCGGACACCACCGCCTGCTGCCTGGCGATGACAGGCGTTTGAGTTTTTGAAGGAGATCGCTATGGGTATTGAATGGATTAAGCCGGGAGTCATGCTGAGCTCGCTGGTGTTTGCGTTGATGGGCGTGGTCATCTTCTGGCTGTGTTTCATCATCATTGACAAGATCACGCCCTATCACCTCTGGATCGAAATCATCGAGAAACAGAACCGGGCGCTGGCGCTGGTGATTGCCGCCATGTCGCTGGGCATTTGTATCATCATCGCCGCCGCCATTCATTGATGCGTGGCGAACAGACCGGGCCACGCCCGGTTGAAGTCGCCCTGCTGGCGTCGGTTTTTATTGTCTCGGCCTGCGGTCTGGTCTACGAGCTTGCCGCGGGCGCGCTGGCGTCGTACCTGCTGGGCGACTCGGTGCTGCAGTTCTCCACCGTCATCGGCACCTACCTGTTTGCGATGGGCGTAGGCTCCTACCTGTCACGCTTTTTCGAGCGCCAGTTGCCGGCCCACTTCTTGCGGATCGAACTGCTCGTAGCGCTTGTCGGCGGGGCATTGCCAGCTCTGCTTTTTGTAGCACACGGGTGGTTGCCAGGCGCCTTCCGGTGGCTGCTGTACGCGCTGGTGCTGGCCGTGGGTACGCTGGTCGGACTGGAGATTCCCCTGGTCATGCGCATCCTCAAGCGCAACGTGGCGCTGAAGGATCTGGTCTCGCAAGTGCTGACTTTTGACTACCTGGGGGCGTTGGCGGTGTCGCTCGCGTTCCCCCTGGTTCTGGTGCCGCAGCTCGGGCTGGTTCGCACCGGCCTGCTGTTTGGTCTGATGAACGCCACAGTTGCGCTTTGGGCTCTGTGGCTGTTTCGACACGAGCTGCGCCTGTTTCGATCACATGCCGCGGCCTGCATCCTTACCCTGGGCACGCTCGCTGCGGGCATGGCAGCGGCGGACCACATCACGACCTTGGCCGAGGATCGGCTGTATCAGGACCCGGTGGCGTTTGCCAGCAGCACGCCGTATCAACGCATCGTGGTGACGCATGGTGCGGGTGAGGGTCGGGCCGGCTACCGATTGTTCCTCAACGGCAACCTGCAGTTTGCCCAGCGCGATGAGTACCGCTATCACGAGGCCTTGGTGCATCCGGTGCTGTCGGCCTTTTCCGCCAGTGGCGGCGCACCCAGGACGGTGGCGGTGCTCGGCGGCGGCGACGGCATGGCGGTGCGCGAGATTTTGAAGTATCCGGGCGTGCATAGTGTGACTCTGGTCGAGCTGGATCCGGCAATGACCGAACTTTTCTCGCGGCAAACCGCTCTGGTGCAACTCAACGAAGGCGCTCTAAAGTCACCCAAAGTCAAGGTGGTCAACGCCGACGCCTTCAAGTGGCTGGAGACCACCAGCGAGATCTTTGACGCGATCGTGGTGGACTTCCCGGACCCGACCAACTTCAACATCGGCAAGCTCTACACCAACTCGTTTTATGCGCTGCTCGACCAACACCTGGCCAGCAGCGGCTACGCCGTGATCCAGACCACTTCGCCGCTGGTGGCACGCCACAGCTTCTGGACCGTGGTCAGCACGATCGAATCGGTGGGCCTGAACGCCACACCGTACCACGCCAATGTGCCGAGTTTTGGCGAGTGGGGCTTTGTGATCGCCAGCCGTCGCCCGTATCGCCTGCCCAGCACGCTGCCTGCGGGATTGCGCTTTCTCACACCGCAGAGTTTGCCCGCTCTGTTTGACTTCCCGCTGGACATGGCGCGCGTGCCCGCCGAGGTCAACCGCCTGTCGAACCAGGTGCTGGTGACGACGTATGAGGCAGAGTGGGGGAAGGTGGCGAGGTAGACTCGACCGCGCGCCGCCACGTCAGGAAACCTGCCAATGAACAGCCCCGCGATCCTCCGCTCCACGCTCACCTGCCCGCAGTGCGGGACCGAGCGCGAAGAGACCATGCCGACCGACGCTTGCCAGTTCTTCTACGAGTGCACCGGTTGCCACACACTGCTTCGGCCCAAGCCAGGGGACTGCTGCGTGTTCTGTTCTTTCGGTTCGGTGAAGTGTCCGCCCGTTCAGCAGTCGTCGCCGTGTTGCAGGTGACGGTATCGCCAAGGGCGGTATCATTTGACGCTTAGGGGCCGGCAACGCGGCCGCGTTCGCGCGATGCGCTCGCGACAGGCATCAACATGTTCAAGACAAGGAGCCAAGGTCATGGCAGAGCAAATTCACGGGCATGAAGTCATGCAAATGATGGTCGAGGCTGGCAAGGTCTTCACGAAAGCCACGCTACGCAGCGCGATTGCCGAGCGCTTTGGCCCGGATGCGAGGTTCTACACCTGCTCGGCGCAGAACATGAGCTCTGACGAACTGGTAGCGTTTCTGGAAGCCCGCGACAAATTCGTCCAGGAAGACGAGGGCTTCAGGACCGAAGCCGAGCGGATCTGCCAGCACTGAGCGCAACGCCCGACCCGGTCTTTGCGGCGGGAGTGGGCCTGCGATGAAAGCCGCCTCAGGCATGCAACGCCGTCACTTTCTTGCCGGCGCAGCGTTACCCGTGCTGGGTTGTGCCAGGCCCGCGGAGATAACCGGTAGCTTCGTCGGAACCCGTCCGGACCGCGGTCATCTGCTGCAGGCCGCCAGGACCTGGCCCGCCCCAGCGGTAAGCCGCAAGACGGACGTG
>JAKANU010000294.1 GCA_021812315.1 Pseudomonadota bacterium | reverse complement strand
GCACTACCGCCAAAAAAGTAAAAGCAGTTGTGATGCCAGAGTGACCGCGACGAGGGTTTTCCCTAGGGAGCAGGCATGATGCAGCCATGACAATCGGCCCCGGGTGCACGCTCGCCAGTCTCGTCAGTCCAATATTCCACAGGAGAATTTCATGAAGTTAGCGCGAAATATCGCCGTCAGTACCTTGAGCTTTGCCATTGCTGCGCTCAGCTTTGCGGCCGACAACCTAAGAATCGGCCTGCAAGGCCCGTTCACCGGGGGCTCCAGCCCCATGGGCGTGTCCATGCGCGACGGCGTCAAGCTGGCAGTCGCCGAAATCAACGCCAAGGGCGGTCTGCTGGGCAAACAGATCGAACTGATCGAACGCGACGACGAAGCCAAGAACGAGCGCGGCGTGCAGATCACGCAGGAACTGATCAACAAAGAAAAAGTCGTGGCCAGCGTCGGCTACATCAACTCAGGCGTGTCGCTGGCCTCGCAGCGCTTCTATCAGGAAGCCAAGATCCCGGTGATGAACAACGTGGCCACCGCCACGCTCATTACGCACCAGTTTGATGGGCAGCCCGAGAACTACGTGTTCCGCAACTCAGCCAATGACACCATCCAGTCCAACATGATCGTGGAAGAAGTGGTGGGAAAACGCAAGTTCACCAAGGTCGCCATCCTGGCCGACTCCACCAACTACGGCCAGCTCGGCCGCGAAGACGTGGAAAAAGCCCTCAAGGCCAAGGGGATAACCGCCGTTGCGGTGGAAAAATACAACATCAAGGACGTCGACATGACGCCTCAGTTGCTCAAGGCCAAGAACGCTGGCGCGCAGGTCATCATCACCTACGGCATCGGGCCTGAGCTGGCGCAGATTGCCAACGGCATGGTCAAGCTGGGCTGGAAAGTACCGATGATGGGTTCCTGGACGCTGTCCATGGCCAACTTCATCGACAACGCCGGCGCCAACGCCGACGGCGCGTTAATGCCGCAGACTTTCATTCAGGAGCCGAACACACCCAAACGCAAGGCCTTCATTGAGGCCTATCAGAAAGCCTACAAGGTGACACGCATCCCGTCGCCGGTATCGGCGGCCCAGGGATATGACTCGGTGCTGCTGCTGGCTGCTGCAATCAAGCAGGCCGGCACCACCGACGGCCCCAAGGTGCGCGAAGCACTGGAAAACCTGAAAGATCCGATCGAGGGCGTGGTGACCACCTACAACAAGCCTTTCTCGAAGACCGATCATGAGGCCATCACCCCCAACATCCCGGTGTTTGGCACCGTCAAGGATGGGCATGTGGTCTATGCCTATGAGGAAGACCACAAGCGCGGCGGTCAGGTTCGTACCAAATCCAATTAAGCGCTACGACTGACGGTGCAGTGCCGGGCTCATCACCCGGCATTGCGCTTTGTTGGCTACCGTAGCGGCAGCCGCCACTCCTCTTTTGCTCCCGGACGATCCGCCCCATGGAAATCTTTTTGCAGCTCATCTACAGCGGTGTCGCGCTGGGCATGATTTATGGCGTGATAGCCTTTGGTTACCAGCTCACTTTTGCCACCTCTGGCACATTGAACTTCGGGCAGGGTGAGTCGCTCATGCTGGGCGCCTTGGTGGGCCTGTCCCTGGCGGGCACCATTCACGGCGGCCCCTACCTGAACTACTGGCTGATGATTCCGCTGGTGGTCGTCTTTGGAGCGCTGCAGGGCTCCTTTGTCGAATGGATCGGTGTGCGCCCGGCGATCAAGATCAAGAGCGAATTTGGCTGGATCATGTCGACCATCGCGCTGGCCATCATTTTCAAGAACGTTGCCGAAAACATCTGGGGCAAGGACGATCTGAAATTTCCGTCCCCGCTTCCCGAGGCACCGATCAAGCTGTTTGGCGCCAACGTGCTGCCGATGGAAATCGTGGTGGTGATCGGCGCCCTGGCGATGATGATGATCGTTGAACTCTTCAACCGCAAATCAATTTACGGCAAGGCCGTGGTGGCCACCTCCAATGACCGTGACGCCGCGGCGTTGATGGGCATCAACACCGGCGCCGTGATCACTTTCTCTTACGCCCTGTCTTCGATCACGGCAGCGGTGGCTGGCGTGCTGGTGGCTCCACTGACGCTGACCGGTGCCACCATGGGCTCGGTGCTTGGCCTCAAGGCCTTTGCCGTGGCCATCATCGGCGGACTCACATCCGGCGTGGGGGTGATCGTCGGTGGCCTGATTCTTGGCATCGCAGAAACCACCACCGGGTACTACATTTCAACCGGCTACAAGGACGTCCCCGGGCTCGTGCTTCTGTTGCTGGTTCTAGCAATCAAACCTGCCGGACTGTTTGGCAAGATGGCCATCAAAAAGGTCTGAGACACGCCTGACACCATGACAAACAAGAACAAATCCTATCTGATGATGCTCCTGGGCCTGGTCGCACTGGGGTTGTTCCCCGTACTGGTACCAAACCCCTACTACGTGCATTTGGTTGAGACAATCCTGATCTACGCTATTTTGCTGTTCGGCCTGGATATTGTGGTTGGCTACACTGGCCAGGTATCGCTCGGTCATGCTGGGCTGTTCGGGGTTGGCTCGTACACGGCCGGGGTGCTGTTCTTCAAGCTGGGCCTACCCTTCATCTTCGCGGTGCCCGCAGCGATTGCAGTGACTGCGGCTTTTGGCGCCGTGCTGGCCTTGCCAGCCCTGCGCGTGACGGGTCCCTACTTGGCGATGGTGACTCTGGCCTTCGGAACCATTCTGCAGATTCTCATCAACGAAATGACCTTCCTGACCGAAGGCCCGATCGGCATCAAGGTACCGAAGCCGGCCTTTTTTGGCCACAAGCTCCACGAAATTGAGTACTTCTATGTCGTCGCGGTATTGATGGTGCTGGCACTGGTGGTCGTCCATCGCATCCTCAAATCCCATCTGGGCCGCGCTTTCGAAGCTCTGCGCGACAGCCCGGTGGCCTGCGACTGCATGGGCGTTTCAGTTTACGCCTACAAGGTGTATGCGTTTGTCATCAGTGCCGGGTTGGCGGGGCTGGCGGGCGCGCTTTATACGTATTCCGAAGAGTACATCTCGCCAAACACCTACAACTTTGAGCTGACCATCCTGTTTCTGCTGGCAGTCATCATGGGCGGCCGCAAGACGCGCTCGGGTGCCCTGATCGGCGCGGTGATCGTGGTGATGTTGCCCAGCCTGCTGTCGGACATAGCACTGTTTCGCAAAATTGCAACCGCGCTTGCCTTGGCCGTCGGCGCCATGGCCGTCTACAACTACTCAAAGAAGGTCAAGACGCTGCGCGAGTTGGCGGTACCGGTGCTGGCTACCGTCGCGATGGCCATTTTCTCCTTTCAGCTTGAAAATATCACAGATTGGCGTCTGACCATCTTTGGTCTGATGACACTGTTTGTGGTCTATTACCTGCAAGATGGCGTCGTCGGCTTTGCACGCGACCTGTTCCTGCGCATCGTCAGACCAGCCGGAGCCATGAACAGCACTGTCGTCGCCGCGACAGCGCCCGCCTGGACTACCAGCCACCTTGCCACCCAATCCCACGCCGGACCACTGCTTGACGCGCGCCAGGTGCTGATTCAGTTTGGCGGGCTCAAGGCGCTCAATCTGGTGGACCTGAGTGTCGAGCGTGGGGCCATTCACGGCTTGATCGGACCGAATGGTTCTGGCAAGAGCACGATGATGAACGTGTTGACCGGAATCTACCAGCCCACCTCCGGAGAGG
>JAKANU010000030.1 GCA_021812315.1 Pseudomonadota bacterium | reverse complement strand
GGTGCCGACATCCATTGATTCCGGGCGCGATCCGACGAAGCGTCGATGCACCACTTCGGTGCTATAGGTCTTGCCCAGCCATCGCACCAAATTGAACGAGTCGGTTCCCAGGGCGGAGCACACCATGACACGCTGGAAATGATCGCTGAGCGCCTGGCGGCTTGCGCCAGGATTGGTCAGTGGGGTGGACAAACGCCGCCAGATTGCCGCTGGCTCACTCTGGCGCTTGCTCAAATACTCCTGATGCAGGGTCATGACGCGGTTGGCAAATTCGGCTGATTCCTCACGCGTCTGCACAATCGCCATCGACCAGGGTTCGCCCAGCCGTCGTGGCCCGCTGCTCTGGTGCAATACATGCAAACTCTGATGGCGCGGATCGGCGCTGACGCGCGCCAACACCGCCTGGACGCCCTCGGGCGGGCCTTCCATCCACTGCGCGAACCAGCCGCTTTGATACAACAGCGCGACGCTGATCTTGTCAATGGCGTTGCGCTGCATGGATCGCAAACGGATCTTGTCGATCTCCTCAAATACCGAGTGACTGACACTTGAGAGACTGGCATACATCAAGCGCGCGACCGCAGGCTCGTCGCCCGGTGACGCAGCGGGTTGATGATTGTGTATGCTCGCGTCTGACAAACTGACCTCGTGGCGTGGCTTCAAAACGGGAAATGATAGCGCGAGCCGGGCAAGACAGCCTTGATTTAGGTCATGCGAGCATCGGTTGCGCTGGCACCGGAGCGGATCCGCTTGTGGGCCCGAAGCAGTCGAGAGCAACAAGCTTGGCTCAAAGCTTGCTAAGCTAGGGGCAGGAGAGTTCCAGCCCATGCAGAAATTCGACGAGATGTACACGCAACTGCCTTATGAGTTCTTTACTCATGGGGCAAAGATTCGCGAACACTACAAGATTTACGACGAGTGGCTGGCACGCCAGCCTGGCGACACGATGGCCAAGCGCCGTGAAGAGGCAGAAGTCATCTTTCGAAGGGTCGGCATCACGTTCGCCGTTTATGGCGAAAAGGATGAGGATGGGGCGGGTACCGAAAGGCTGATTCCCTTTGACTTGATCCCGCGCATCGTGGCCGCCAAGGAGTGGAGTCACCTGCAGCGCGGCTTGGTGCAGCGGGTCACCGCCCTGAATCGCTTCATCCACGATGTTTATCACGATCAGGAGATCATCAAGGCCAGGATTGTTCCGCGCGAGCAAATTGAGAACAACGCCCAGTTCCGCCGGGAAATGATGGGTGTGGATGTGCCCAACAACATCTACTCGCACATCTCGGGCATCGACATCGTGCGCGCGCCCAACGCTTCAGGCGAGGGTGAATATTACGTTCTCGAAGACAACCTGCGGGTGCCCAGCGGCGTGAGTTACATGCTCGAGAACCGCAAGATGATGATGCGCCTGTTTCCGCTGCTGTTCAACGCGCACCGGGTCGCGCCGATTGCCCATTACCCCGATATGCTGCTCGAGACCTTGCGCTCAAGCAGCCCGGCGACCACGGCCGAGCCAACCGTGGTGGTCCTCACCCCGGGCATGCACAACAGTGCCTACTTTGAACACGCCTTTCTGGCACAGCAAATGGGCGTGGAACTGGTGGAGGGCCAGGACCTTTTCGTGCGCGACCGGTTTTGCTACATGCGCACCACGCGTGGCCCCAGGCGGGTCGATGTCATCTATCGTCGAGTTGATGATGATTATTTGGATCCGTTGGCATTTCATCCCGACTCCACGCTTGGATGCGCCGGTCTGCTGGACGTTTACCGGGCGGGCCATGTGAGCATCTGCAACGCGGTGGGTACCGGCGTCGCTGACGACAAATCCATCTATGCCTATGTGCCGAAGATGATCGAGTTCTACCTCGGCGAAAAGCCGCTGCTCAACAACGTGCCCACTTATCTGTGCCGGGATCCTCAGGATCTGGCCTACACGCTGGCCAACCTGCAGAACCTGGTGGTCAAGGAGGTGCACGGCGCTGGCGGTTACGGCATGCTGGTCGGGCCGGCTGCCAGCCGCGACGAAATTGAGCGCTTTCGCCAGGCGCTTGTGGCTAACCCCCAGGGCTACATCGCGCAGCCTACGCTGAGTCTTTCAAGTTGCCCGACGTTCGTGCAAAGCGGTATCGCGCCGCGTCACGTCGACTTGCGGCCCTACGTGCTCAGTGGCAAGACGGTGCAAATGGTGCCCGGCGGCCTGACGCGCGTGGCACTCAAGGAAGGCTCGCTGGTGGTCAACTCGTCGCAAGGCGGGGGAACCAAGGATACCTGGATTCTGGAGGTCTAGATGCTCTCACGTACCGCCGACCACCTGTTCTGGATGTCACGCTACACCGAGCGTGCCGAGAACACCGCACGCATGCTCGATGTCAACTACCAGACCTCGTTGTTGCCGCAGTCACAATCCTCGGCCATGCTCGGCTGGCAGGGTCTGCTGAGCATCAGCGAGTTGCTGTCGATGTACAGCGCCAAATTGGGCGACATCGAGGCCGCAAAGGTGATGGATTTCATGGTCAAGGACGAGAGCAACCCGTCGTCGATCATGTCCTGCCTGAGCGCCGCTCGCGAAAACGCGCGCGCCGTGCGCGGTGCGCTGACGACCGAAGTCTGGGAGACGCAGAACCAGACCTGGCTTGAGGTCAGGCGCATGATCACCAGCGGTGAATTCGAACGTGATCCGGCGCAGTTTTTTGAGTGGGTCAAGTTTCGCTCGCACCTGTTTCGCGGCGTCACGCTGGGCACGATGCTGATGGACGAGGCCTTGCGTTTCATGCGTCTGGGCACCTTTCTCGAGCGTGCCGACAACACGGCACGGCTGATGGATGTCAAGTTTCATACGGTGCAGAGCGATTTTCACGGCAGTTCCAGCGGCCGTGAGCAGGAGGTTGACTTCTATCACTGGAGTGCCATCCTCAGAAGCGTCTCGGGTTTTGAGGTGTATCGCAAGGTCTACCGCGACGTGATTCGCCCCGAGCGCGTGGCCGAGTTGTTGATCCTGCGCGCCGACATGCCACGCTCGCTACACGCCAGCTTGAACGAAGTCGTCGGCAACCTGACTCTGGTGGCCAACGAGCAGTCGGGCGAGACATACCGGCGCGCCGGCAAGCTATGCGCTGAACTCAAATATGGCCGCATTGACGAGATCCTGGCGACCGGTCTGCATGCCTATCTGACCCAGTTTCTGGACCGGATCAATGACCTCGGTGGCCGTATCAGCGGTGACTTCCTGGTTCCCGACATCGCTTGACTCACGCCGCCGTTCAACGGGAGAAACAATGGTCCGAAAACTTATCAGTTCAGGCTCGGTCTTTGAGCATCAGATTGGCTATTCGCGTGCCGTCGTCGACGATGACTGGATCTTTGTCTCTGGCACGACCGGGTTTGACTACACCTCAATGACGATCTCGGAGGACCTCGCGCAGCAGGCCGAACAATGTCTGAAAAACATCGAGTCGGCGCTGCGCCAGGCCGATGCCAGTCTGAAAGACGTTGTGCGCGTGACCTACATCCTGCCCAACGCAAAGGACTTTGAGCCATGCTGGCCGGTGTTGCGCAAGTATTTTGGTGAGGTACGGCCCGCATCGACGATGATTTGTGCCGGGTTGATCGATCCGCGTATGAAAATCGAAATCGAGGTCACCGCGCGTCGGCGCTCGTAAGTCTGTTTGTGCGGCACGGGCTTTCCAGTCAAATCTCATGAACCTGCATTTGCTTGAAACACGCGTTCCGCCGCCGGTGCTCGCGCTCACGATTGGGCTGCTCATGTGGCTGGCCGTCCGGTTCTGGCCGCTGCCTGAAATGCCAATACCGTACCGTGGGCCTTTGGCGCTGGCGTTGGCGCTGGCTGGATTTGCCTTCACGATGGCGGGCATTGTCCCGTTTCGCCGGGCGCGAACGACTGTCAATCCCCTGAGACCGGCGTCGGCCAGCACCCTGGTGACTTCGGGTGTATACCGCGTCACGCGAAATCCGATGTACGTCGGGCTGCTGATGGTGCTGCTTGCCTGGGTCGTCTATCTCGCCGTGCCCTGGCTGCTGCTGGGACCACTGTTTTTTGTTCTCTACATGGCTCGATTTCAAATCGTTCCCGAGGAGCGCGCATTGGCCAAGCTCTTTGGCGAAGCGTACTTGGCTTACCAGCGGCGGGTTCGTCGTTGGCTGTAGGGCACGGTTGAGCTATAGAATTTGCTGACACGATTCCCAACACGGATGGCAACGCCCAAGCGGATTAACTTTCGCGGACCTCAGCGCAGTCATTTTCTTGCTGCATGGGCAGCGCTTGCGCTCGCGACGTTTGCGTTGCCGGCAGCTGGTGAGGGTTGCCCGCGTGCATTGTTCGGGGCTGAAAGGACTGGCGTTTGTCAACGCGAAAAATGCCGGTTTTTTACGCCGCCCGACGAAATTGCACGCATCTCGCGTGGCCTTTACAGTGAATACGTCGGTTTGTTCGTCAACGACGGCAGCGCGCGCTGGCTGGGGCTTGATCTCGATGGCATGGAACTGATCGAAGTCAGTCGCTTCGCCGGGCGTCGCCTGAGCAATGCGCCAGTCATTGATTCGCCGGATCAGGACAACTACCGGCGCGAGACCAAGACCGAGCGCCTGCACTGGATTGATGTGGTCCGCAAGCGTGCGCTGAGCGACGAGCAGGTTGACGAACTCGTGTGTCTGGCCAATCGCTTGTGGATGGCCCAGGAGTCACCTTCAACTACGCCACCGAGACCCGCCACCGATGTCCACAACGAAATGTTCTTGGTGGAGCGCGATAGCGTCAAGAGCTTTGGCGGGGCGGGTGCTCTACCACCGCAAGCGCAAGCCTTGCACAAGCTGCTTCGTTCTTTTCGCGGTGCGGCTTGGGGCAACTGAGGCTCGTTGAACCCTCACAAAGAAAGCAAACCCATGGCAAAAGGATACTGGATCGCCCGCGTCGACGTCAGCGACCCGCTGCAATACAAGGCCTATGTGGCCGCCAACGCCGAGCCGCTGGCCAGGTTCGGCGCGCGCTTTCTGGTGCGGGCCGGAGCGTTTGAAACCGTCGAAGGTACCAGCCGGTCACGCAACGTGGTGATTGAATTCCCGAGCTATCAGGCGGCACTCGATTGCTGGAATTCAGTGGCGTACCAAGGTGCTCGCGAACTCAGGCTGCCTGCGGCCCAGGCCGACACCGTCATCATCGAAGGCTACGACGGGCCGCAGCCAGCCGCCGCTGATGCACGACCACCAGGGTAGGCCGCGATTGCTTCAGTCACGCAATTCCTGCGCCACGGCCTGCCCGAGTTCAATCACCGCCATCGCGTAGTAGCTGCTCCAGTTGTAGCGTGTCAGGACGTAGAAGTTCTCCGTGCCGGCGATGTAGGTGGGTGGTGCCTCGCCGTTCTGCAGTTCCACCAGCGCCAACGGGCCCGGATGTTCAAGCGCGGTGCCTTCAAGCACGGCACCCTTGGCAGAAAGGCTCGCCACGCTGAAAGTGGGCAGGATGTCTGGGGCGAGCAGGGCCTGCAGATCAAGCCTGTCGGCATCAAAGTGCACCGGGTAATGAGTGGCCATGCCCGGCTGCCAGTCGAAGGTCCTGAGATAGTTCGCCACCGAGCCAATGGCATCGGCGGCACTGCCAAACAGATCGATCTTGCTGTCGCCATCAAAATCAACAGCGTATCTGGTCCAGCTTGAGGGCATGAACTGCGCCATCCCCATGGCGCCGGCATAGCTGCCGCGCGGCTTCAGCGGATCGACGCCGCTGCGTTGCATGAGGCTGAGGAACTGCTCAAGCTCGGCCTTGAAGAAGGCGCTGCGTTCTGCGGCTCGTGGATGACGCCGCGGGAAATCAAAGGCCAAGGTCGTCAGGGCGTCGATGACACGGAACTTGCCCATGTGCTGCCCGTAGAGGGTCTCCACCCCGATGATGCCGACGATGATTTGCGCCGGCACGCCGGTCTCGGCCTGGGCGCGTTCCAATGCCTCGCGGTTGTTCTGCCAGAACTGCACCCCGGCCCGGATACGAATCGGCTCGACAAAGCGGCTTCGGTACAGGTTCCAGTTCTTGGCACTGCCCACGGGCGCGGGCTCCATCAATTTGGCGATCTGCCTGACGTACCGGGCCGCACCCACGCTGGCGCGCGTCCGGGCCGGGTCCAGATCGCGGCGCTGCGCTGCGTCCTGGGCCCAGCGCATGGCGTCGGCGCGTTGTGCGTAGAGTTTGCCTGTACCCTGCGCGCTCATGTCGGGGCGGCCTCTTGAGGCCTTCGATGCTGAGGTAATAGTGCCCGCATAGCCCGTCGATACTGCGCAAGCAGCTACAACAAGCATAGCAATGAGGCGAGGTTGACAGGTCACTTGGAATGCATCAATGTTCGAAGTTCGCGTCGCAGTGTAGCCAGCGCGCCGCTGGCGTGGGACGCGCGCGCGTAGCGCAGCTCTTCGAGCCGCAGCAACCAGGCCTGAAATTGCATCACCGGCAGGCCCGCGTTGGCGCCGCCTGCGCCCAGGACGCGGGCCAGTTGGCGTGGCGTGGGGTGGGGCGTGACCGGCAACCCGGCCTGGCGCAGGTGCCGCGCGGCGCGCCCCAGCAGGCGCAACCACGGGTCCTGGCGCGAGCGTTCCCACCGCGTCCAGGCAGCGCCGAGCAGGCTGGCGAGGACCACCAGGCCAATGAGCAGGTAACTCAGATCGGTCCAGTCAGGCGACTTGAACCCCAGGTTCCGGAGCAATTCCAGCTGTTTGCTCTGGGTGTAGTTGAGCACGCGCTGGTTCCAGCTGTTGTTGACGGCGTTCCACAGGGCGCGCAAATTCAGCGCCAGGGCCGGGTTGACGTTGCCAAATAGCGCCGTCGCCACACGACCCCGAG
This sequence comes from Pseudomonadota bacterium, assembly GCA_021812315.1. Lineage (GTDB taxonomy): Bacteria > Pseudomonadota > Gammaproteobacteria > Burkholderiales > Burkholderiaceae_C > Rhodoferax. The sequence continues at coordinate 10,025 of JAKANU010000030.1, read as the reverse complement.
GTGCTTGCAGGCGCTGCAGGGCGCCAACACGTCCCGGCGCGACCGCCGCGGTCGGGTCGACCCGCATCCAGCCGCGACCGGCTTGCCAGACTTCCGCCCAGGCATGGGCGTCGCTTTGTCGGACTTCAAAATAGCCATCGACCGGGTTCGTCTCGCCGCCTTGATAGCCGGTGACGACGCGTGCGGGCACACCGAGCGCGCGCATCAGGATCACAAAGCTTGAAGCGATGTGCTCGCAAAATCCCTGCTTGCGGTCGAACCAGAACTCGTCGGCGCTGTGTTGCCCGAATACACCGGGCTCGAGCGTGTAGCTGTAGCCACCGCTGCGAAGCTGCTCCAGTACCAGGGCGACCCAGCGCTGCGCGTCGGCGTCCCGGTTACGTGCTTCACCTTTCCACTGGGCCGCGAGTTCCAGGGTGCGCGGGTTGTAGCCCGATGGAAGTTCCAGCTCATCCTGCAGTCCGGCGACGGCACCCCGGGGACCGTGACGGAAACTGGTGTAGCTGGTGGCGCTGTAACGCACCAGGTCGGTGATCGGACGATCGGCGATCCATTGCAACTGCGCCGTCATGCTGGCGTCGAATCCGGGCAAGGCCGGGCGCGTCGGGGTGGCGTCGAGCAGCATCAGCCAGGGCCGGTTGCTTGGTTCGAGTGTTACCTGATACTTCAGGCCCGCGCCAAAGACCTCAAGCTCGGCGGGCAGGCGCAGCCGGGCTGGCAGTGCCGAGCGCAGCGTGCGCCATTCGCGGCCCTCGAGCGTCGAGAGCACCGGGCCACGAAAGTACAAGTCGGAGGCCGGCGGCACGGTACCCTCAAAGCGGATGCGAAACGCGATCCCGTCATCGAGCGCCAGGCTGGCGATGTTGCCAACCTGCATGCTTGCCGAGAGTCCGGATCGCCCACTCATGGCGTCACCGGGAACGCCCCACAGGGGGGCGACGCGCGGGAACAGCACAAACAGCACCAGCATGATCGGCGCCCCCAGCAGCGCCATCGAGCCGGCGATCCTGGCGGCCTGCCACAGGGGTGGTTTGCCGACCGGAAGATGCGCGTTGACCAGCGCAGTGAGCAGGCCGAGCAGCGCGATCAGCATCGCCGCTGCCGTGAGTAGGGACTGGGAAAAAAAGAAATTCGTCAACAGCGTGAAAAAGCCCAGGAAGAAGACCACAAAGGCGTCGCGTCTGGCGCGCAACTCCAGCGTCTTCATGCTCAGCAATACGGCGATCATGGTGACTCCCGGGTCGCGTCCGAGCAGACTGCGGAAGCTCAGGGCCGTGGCCAGCACCGTGAGCGCGAGCACGGCCAGCAGCCACCAGCGCGAGGGCAGGGGCTGGCCGCTCACGGCGAGGATGGCGCGCCAGGTGATGACGCCCAGGGCCACTGCGCTGCACCACAGTGGCAAGTGGCTCATCAGCGGTAGCAGGATCCAGGTGATGACCGCCAGCAGGAACAGCGCGTCGCGGCCCTCGCGCGGCAGTTTTTGCAGGCGTTCAATCCACCGGGTGAACATGTGTTTCACCTCGCTCTCAGGCCAGCGCCAACGCCTGCAGACAACGCTTCTTGTGCGCCTCGCCGCTGGCCGGGGGCACTTCGGTACCGGCCACCCGCAGCCCGTAGTCAAGGCCCTGTTTCTCGGCCTGCAATACCCAGGCACACAGGCGTGATAGCCGCTGCTCGGGGTCGGTTGCACCGGTCTGGCTGTGGTCGAGCCACAACTCGAAGTGCTGGGCCTGTTGCGCATCGCGACTGACCAACTCGTCGGCTTTGGCGAGTTTCTTCCAGACGATCAGCTTGCGCGGGTCGCCGCGGCGATACGGGCGCACGCCATCGGTGTCGCCGCTGGTGCCGGTGGGCCTGGGCAGCGCCAGGCCGGCGCGTGGCTCGCCTGCGGGCAAGGCCGGTGCGGACGCTTCCGGCAACGGATAAACCAGCACCTGGGCAGCGGGCCGCCAGACGGTCCAGACCCTGAACGTACCCAAGGGGAAGCGAGTCTCGGCAGTCAGCGTTGGCACCCGGTGAAGACCGCGGCGCGCCGGTTTGAAGGCGATGTGCACCGTGGCGTTGCCCTGGGCCGGCACATCGGTCCAGACCCACTGATCAGAGCCCGAAACGGCCAGGCCAATGCCATAGCGAACGCTTCGCCGGTGGCTCTGCAAGTTGACTCCCACGACCGCGATGGAGCCGGCAAACTGGTCGTCGGGGGCAATCAAGTGCATGGTCAGTCCGCGCAGCGTGGCGTGTCCCACGTGCATCCCCACGACGGCGCTACCAGCGAGCAAGAAGGTTAGCAGGTAGCCAAGATTGAGCTGGTAATTGATGGCACCGACGAGCAGCAGCGCGAGCGTGGCACCGAGCATCCACCCGGCTGCGGTGGGCAGGATGTAGACGTTGCGCTGGGTCAGCGTGATCGTATCGCGCAGGCTCAGGCGCGCCTCCAGCCAACTCTGGAACCATTTCACGGCAGACCTACGGCCTCGAGCATGGCCCGTACCTGTTCGACCGAGCCGCGCCCGGAATCGCTGACCGGGATCAGGCGGTGGGCGATGGTTTGCGCCAGGATCGCCTGGACGTCATCGGGTGCGACGTAGTCACGTCCGCACAACAGGGCCTGGGCTCGGGCGGCCCGCAGCACAGCCATCCCGGCGCGTGGACTCAGACCCATCGCGAACCAGTGGCCAGTACGCGTGGCTTCGATCAAGTTCTGGACGTAGTCAAGCAGCGCCGCGCTGGCGTGAACTGCGAGCACGCGCTGCTGCAGGGCGTGCAACTCGGCGGCGTTGAGCAGGCTGGGCAGGGTCTCGACCATGTCGCGCCGATCACGCCCCAGCAGCAGGTCGCGTTCGGCGCCGCGATCGGGGTAGCCCAGCGAAATGCGCATCAGGAAACGATCGAGTTGCGATTCAGGCAGGGCGTAGGTGCCGACCTGGTCGTGCGGGTTTTGCGTGGCGATGACGAAGAACGGCGTGGGCAGGGCGCGCGTTTCCCCGTCGACGCTGACCTGTTTCTCCTCCATGGCTTCGAGCAGGGCGCTCTGCGTCTTCGGGCTGGCGCGGTTGATCTCGTCGGCCAGCAGGACCTGAGCGAACAAGGGCCCGGGATGAAAGACAAACGCCTCCTGGGCGCGCTCATACACCGAGACGCCGGACAAATCGCTTGGCATCAGGTCGGCGGTGAATTGCACGCGTGAGAACTGCAACCCAAAGGTTCGCGCCAGCGCATGCGCCAAGGTGGTCTTGCCGACGCCCGGAACATCTTCGATCAGCAAGTGCCCGGCGGCTAGCAGGCAGGCAACACAATCGCGGGTCTGTGCGCTCTTGCCGACAATCACCGTGTTAAGCTGATTGACCAGTGATTTGAGTTTTTCTTGTTCATCCATGGCCGGACCTTACCAAAAATTTTGAGAGACGCTTGCGTACCCTGACATGACCGGATACTTTACCCATCCAGATTGCTGGAAACATGAAATGGGCCCCGGGCATCCGGAATGTCCCGAGCGGCTTGATGCCATCGAGGACCGGCTGTTGATTTCCGGCCTGGACCTGGCGCTGCAACGGCGCGAAGCGCCGGTCGCGTCGATCCGGGATATTGAACTCGCGCACGGACGCCTGCACGTGGCGTCCCTGCGCGGCCTGAGTGATGGCCTGCGCGAAGAAATCGATGCCGGAGGACCGACGCACGCGCAGATCGATCCCGACACTGCGATCAATGTGAGTACCTGGGATGCCTCACTGCGTGCCGCCGGCGCTGCACTGGCGGCGACTGATGCGGTGCTGGCGGGCGAGATGCAGAACGCTTTCTGTTCGGTTCGCCCGCCCGGGCATCATGCCTGCCGTGACAAGGCGATGGGGTTTTGCTTTTTCAACAATGTGGCGATCGCCGCGCGCTATGCGCTCGAGCGTCACGGGCTCAAGCGGGTGGCGATCGTTGATTTCGATGTACATCACGGCAACGGCACGGAAGATATCGTGGCCGGGGACGAGCGCATTTTGATGGTGAGTTTTTTCCAGCATCCGTTCTATCCACAAGACTGGATTCATTCGGGCGCGGCCAACCTGCTGAATCTGCCGGTGCCAGCGTATACCAAGGGCATGGAAATCAGAGAGATGATCGAGACTGCCTGGATTCCCCGCCTGGAAGCTTTTGCGCCGGAGATGATTTTTGTCAGCGCTGGCTTCGACGCGCATCGCGAGGACGACATGGGCCAACTGGGTCTGGTCGAGCAGGACTACGCCTGGATCACGCACCGGGTGATGGACGTGGCACGCCGCCATGCGCATGGCCGCATCGTGTCGTGTCTGGAAGGCGGCTACAACCTGAGCGCGCTGGCGCGCAGTGTCGAGGCGCATTTGCGGGTTCTGGCCGATGTTTGATCCTGCCGTCACCGACCTGGAAGACTGGTTCGTGACCTTGTTCACGCCCGCGGCGGCGGTGCAGGCGGCGCTGCTGTTGGTATGCGGCGCGGTCGCCTGGGGTCTGGCAACGCTGGCTAGGCGCGCCAGCGGCGCGCACGACCAGTCTTCGGTCTGGTTTGGCAGGCGCATCGGTGACGGCGTCTTGTTCGTCGTGTTCTACCTGCTGCTGGCGTACCTGGGAAAGACGCTGCTGCATCGCTGGCAGCCGCTGGTTGTGTTTCATATTGCCATTCCGGCGCTGATCTCGCTGCTGGTGATCCGCCTGGGCGTGAAGGTGACTCAACTGGCTTTCAAGGACGCGCCGCTGATCCGATTGGCGGAACGCACACTGTCCTGGCTGGGCCTGTTGGCGGTGGTGTTGTGGGTCAGTGGGCTGCTGCCCTTGATGCTCGAAGAACTCGATCTGATTACCTGGCGGGTGGGCGGCACGCGAATGTCGGTACGCACGCTGATCGAGGGCGTTCTGACCGCTGGCAGTGTGTTCATCCTCACCCTTTGGATTTCCGCCGCCATCGAGGCGCGCCTGCTTCGCTCCGCCACCGGCAGTGAGCTGTCGCTGCGCAAGGCGTTGAGTAACCTCAGCCGCGCCTTGCTGCTGTTTGTCGGCTTGCTGTTGTCGATGTCGGCGGTCGGCATCGACCTGACGGCGCTGTCGGTGCTTGGCGGTGCGATCGGCGTGGGGATCGGCTTCGGCTTGCAAAAACTGGCGGCCAACTACGTCAGTGGCTTTGTGATCCTGGCCGAGCGCAGCATGCGAATTGGCGATAACGTGCGGGTCGACGGGTTTGAGGGGCGCATCACGCAGATCAACGCGCGCTATACCGTCATTCGCTCTTTGACCGGACATGAGTCGATCGTGCCCAACGAGTTGTTGATCACCAGCCGGGTCGAGAACCTGTCCCTGGCCGACACCAAAGTCTGGCTTTCGACGACAGTGTCGGTGGGCTACGACAGCGACGTCGAACTGGTGCTTGAATTGCTGAAAAGGGCTGCCCTCGATCAGTCGCGTGTCTTGCGCGAGCCGGAACCCTCGGTCGCGCTGATGAATTTTGGTGCCGACGGGCTTGAATTCAGGACCGGGTTCTGGATTTCCGATCCGGAGAATGGCCGTGACAATTTGCGCTCGTCGGTGAACCTGGCGATTTTGCTTTCGCTGCGCGAGCATGGCATTGAGATCCCTTATCCGCAGCGGGTGGTGCACACGCGCAGCGGGTGAGAGACCGCGCCGAATTCAATGGTTATAATGCGGAAAAGCACGGTCGTTCGTTTTTTTGCGAACTCCTGGCTGTCCTGCCGATGACGGGCGCGTCAGGGCACTGCGCATAGAATCGGCGTTGACGTGCACGTCAACGCAGTTGACCTCAGCAGCAATCGAATCGCCTAATTTTCAACAACTCAGGAGTCGCAACAATGAAAGTCCTGGTCGCAGTCAAGCGCGTGGTGGACTACAACGTCAAGGTCCGTGTGAAATCGGATCAAAGCGGGGTGGATGTCGCCAATGTCAAGATGAGCATGAACCCTTTTGATGAAATCGCCATGGAAGAAGCCGTGCGCCTGAAGGAAAAGGGTGTAGCCACGGAAGTCATTGCCGTGTCATGCGGTGTGACACAGTGCCAGGAGACCTTGCGCACCGCCATGGCGATCGGGGCGGACCGGGCCATTCTGGTCGAGACGGCGCAGGAACTGCAGCCACTGGCGGTGGCCAAGTTGCTCAAAGCGGTGTTTGACAAGGAGCAGCCCGGGCTTGTGGTACTGGGCAAGCAGGCCATTGATGACGATTGCAACCAGACCGGCCAGATGCTTGCCGCGTTGGCTGATCTGCCGCAAGCCACGTTTGCGAGCAAGGTTGAGGCGGCGGATGGCAAACTATCGGTAACCCGCGAGGTTGACGGTGGTATGGAAACTCTGTCCATCAGCATGCCTGCGGTGATCACCGCCGACTTGCGCCTCAACGAGCCACGCTATGTGACGCTGCCCAACATCATGAAGGCGAAGAAGAAACAACTCGATGTTCTCAAGCCCGAGGATCTCGGCGTTGACATCAGCAGCGGCATCAAGACCCTCAAGGTCACCGAGCCGCCCAAACGCAGTGCCGGCATCAAGGTGCCCGATGTTGCCACGCTGGTAGCCAAACTCAAGAACGAAGCCAAGGTGATCTGAATGACAATCCTCGTAATTGCCGAACATGACAACGCGTCCGTCAAGGGCGCAACCCTCAACACCGTGACCGCAGCGCTGAAATGCGGCTCCGACGTTCACGTGCTGGTCGCGGGCAACGGCGCGGCGGGCGCTGCTGCGGCTGCAGCGCAAATCGCTGGTGTGGCCAAGGTCTTGCACGCCGAAAGCGAGGCTCTGGCGCACGGTCTGGCGGAAAACATGACGGCGCAGATCCAGGCAGTGGCTGCAAATTACAGTCACATTCTGTTTGCGGCCACTGCCTCAGGCAAAAACATTGCCCCGCGTCTTGCCGCCAAACTCGACGTCGGGCAGATCTCGGACATTACGCGCGTTGAAAGTGCCGATACGTTCGAGCGCCCGATCTACGCGGGCAACGCGATGGCCACAGTGCAGAGCAGTGATCCGGTCAAGGTGATTACCGTGCGAACAACAGGGTTTGACGCTGCAGCACAGGATGGACAAGCACCTGTAGCTATTGAAACTGTAGCAGCGGTGACCGCCAGTGCCAAGGCAAGTTTCGTCGGCAGCGAAATCGCCACCAACGATCGCCCGGAATTGACTGCAGCCAAAGTGATTGTCGCCGGTGGGCGTGCCCTGGCATCGAGCGAAAAGTTCAATTCGGTACTAACGCCCTTGGCCGACAAGCTTGGTGCTGCCATCGGTGCCTCACGTGCCGCGGTGGACGCGGGTTACGCTCCCAACGACTGGCAGATCGGGCAGACGGGCAAGATTGTGGCACCGCAGCTCTACATTGCTGCGGGCATTTCAGGCGCCATCCAGCACCTCGCCGGCATGAAGGATTCGAAAGTCATCGTTGCCATCAACAAGGACCCTGAAGCGCCGATATTTTCGGTCGCCGATTACGGCCTGGAAGCGGATTTGTTTGTTGCGGTGCCAGAGCTGGTGGCCGCACTGTAAGGACCTGGAGAGCATCCATGAGCTACGTCGCCCCTCTGAAGGACATGCTGTTCGACATCCGCTACCTGGCCGACATTGAGAGCATTGCCAAGCTGCCCGGATTTGAGGACGCCGGTTTCGACACCGCGCAAGCCGTGCTGGAGGAAGCCGCCAAGTTCAACGAGGGGGTGCTCAGCCCGCTCAACCGCGAGGGCGACAAGAACCCGACCAGTTGGGATGGGGGTGTGGTCACGGCGACGCCCGGTTTCAAAGAGGCGTTCGAGCAATTCACCCAGGGCGGCTGGCAGGGCCTGCAGCATCCGGTTGACTTTGGTGGTCAGGGTCTGCCCAAGACCATCGGCGCTGCCTGCGGCGAAATGCAGAACTCGGCAAACATGAGTTTTGCCCTGTGCCCGCTGCTCACCGATGGTGCCATTGAGGCGCTGCTGACGGCGGGTTCAGATGAACTCAAGGCCAGCTATCTGGAAAAGCTCGTCAGCGGCAAGTGGACCGGCACGATGAACCTGACCGAACCGCAGGCTGGCAGCGACCTGGCGGCAGTGCGTACGCGGGCGGAGCCGCTCGCGGATGGCAGTTTCCGGATTTTCGGCACCAAGATCTTTATCACCTGGGGCGAGCACGACATGGCCGAGAATATCGTCCATCTGGTGCTTGCGCGCATCAGTGGTGCGCCCGAAGGTACCAAAGGCATCAGTCTGTTTGTGGTGCCGAAGTTCCTGGTGAACCCGGACGGATCCTTGGGGGCGCGCAATGACGTCCAGTGCGTGAGCATCGAGCACAAGCTCGGTATCAAGGCGAGTCCGACCGCGGTGCTGCAGTTTGGCGACAAGGCCGGTGCCGTGGGCTATCTCGTGGGACAGGAAAACCGCGGCCTTGAGTACATGTTCATCATGATGAATGCCGCGCGCTACGGCGTCGGTGTGCAGGGGATTGCAATTGCCCAGCGGGCCTATCAGCAGGCAGTCGAGTTCGCACGCGAACGCGTGCAAAGCCGGCCAGTTGATGGTTCGGTGATGGCGGGTGCACCGATCATCCATCATCCGGATGTGCGGCGCATGCTCATGACGATGCGCGCCTACACCGAGGGGTGCCGTGCCATGGCCACGGTGGCGGCAGCGGCGTTTGACGCGGCACACCATCATCCGGATGCGCCAACGCGCAAGCAGAACCAGACCTTCTACGAGTTCCTGGTGCCCTTGGTCAAGGGCTACAGCACGGAGATGAGTCTGGAGGTGACCTCGCTTGCGGTGCAGGTGCACGGCGGCATGGGCTACATTGAGGAAACCGGCTGCGCGCAGTACTACCGCGATGCCAAGATCCTGACCATCTACGAAGGTACGACGGCGATTCAGGCCAATGATCTGGTCGGACGCAAGACGGCACGCGACGGTGGGCAGACCGCCATGGCGCTGGCGGCACAAATTGCCGCTACCGAAGCATTGCTGACGAAGAGTGGTACGTCCGATGCGCTGGCGGTTGCGAGTCGCTTGCGGGCCGCGCGTGAAGCGTTCTTGCAAGTTGTCGACTTCGTTGCAGGCAACACCAAGGCAAGCCCGAATGCGGTGTTTTCGGGCAGCGTGCCGTACCTGATGCTGGCAGGCAACCTGATGGCCGGCTGGCAGCTCGCGCGATCATTGCTCATAGCGCAGGACCAGATCGCCAAGGGCGAGGATGTCGCATTCATGCAGGCCAAGATCATCACCACACGCTTTTACGCCGACCACATGCTGACCCGGGCGGGGGGGCTGCGCGATGCCATCGTTGACGGTGCCGCTTGCGTGACCGCATTGCCGCTTGAGGCCTTCTGAGCATGTCCAGGCTTCCTGCGCCCCTGAATCGCCTGCCGTTTCCCGCGATTGGCTCGCCCCTGTTCATCATCAGCAACCCCAAGCTGGTGATTGCCCAGTGCATCGCCGGTGTCGTCGGCTCGATGCCGGCACTCAATGCCCGGCCGGCCGAGCAGCTCGAAGCCTGGCTGATCGAGATTACCGAGGCGCTCGCGGCGCACAATCTGGCGCACCCCGAACGGCCGGCGGCACCCTTTGCCATCAACCAGATCGTGCACAAGAGCAATGAGCGGCTGCAAGCCGACATGGCCATGTGCGTCAAGTACCAGGTTCCGATCATCATCACCAGTCTGGGAGCGCGCGAGGATATCAATGCGGCGGCGCATTCCTACGGCGGAGTGGTGCTGCACGACGTCATCAACAACAAGCACGCGCACAAGGCCATTGAAAAGGGGGCGGACGGCCTGATAGCGGTCGCCGCGGGGGCGGGTGGGCATGCGGGGGTAAAGAGTCCGTTCGCCCTGATCCAGGAAATCCGCCAGTGGTTTGACGGTCCGTTGGTCTTGAGTGGTGCTATCTCAACGGGCGCCGCCGTGCTGGCGGCGCAAGCGATGGGTGCCGATTTTGCCTACATTGGTTCGGCCTTCATTGCAACGCTGGAAGCGCGCGCCTCGGACGCCTACAAGCAGGCGATCGTCGAGCCCAGTTCAGATGACATTGTGTACAGCAA
>JAKANU010000029.1 GCA_021812315.1 Pseudomonadota bacterium | reverse complement strand
GGCGGTCAACAAGTTCGTCGCCCCAGCCCTGGTGGTGGCCTTTGGCTGGACCATGGTGCCACAGGTGTATGCAGCCATCATGCTCGGTACCGTGATCGTGTTCTGGCTCTTCAGCCACAGTGATCCAAGCCATCTGGTACCGAGTCACATCAAGTTCCGCGACCAGCTCAAGTCGCTGACGGACCCCAGGGTGCTGAAGTACTGCCAGTACTACAGCATCGTCTTTGGCGGCTACGTTGCGCTCTCGCTGTGGATGGTGCAGTACTACGTTGGCGAGTTCGGCCTGGACATCCGTGCCGCGGCCCTGCTCGCGGCCTGCTTCTCCTTGCCTGGCGGCGTGCTGCGCGCCGTCGGCGGATGGATGTCGGACAAGTGGGGGGCGCACAGCGTGACCTGGTGGGTGCTGTGGGTCAGCTGGGTGTGCCTGTTCCTGTTGAGCTATCCGCAGTTTGACTTCACCGTGGCCACCGTCAACGGCCCGAAGACCTTCCACATCGGCCTGAATGTCTACGTCTTCACCGCCCTGATGTTCATCCTGGGCATCGCCTTCGCCTTTGGCAAGGCCAGCGTCTTCAAGTACATAAGCGATGACTATCCACAAAACATCGGCACCATCAGCGGCATCGTCGGACTCGCCGGGGGCATGGGCGGCTTTGTGCTGCCGATCATGTTCGGCGCGCTGATGGACCTGACCGGGATTCGCTCGAGCGCCTTCATGCTGATGTACGGCGTGGTCTGGGTCTCGTTGATCTGGATGTTCTGGACCGAAGTACGCGGGCGCGAGCTGATGGGCAAGAACGCCAAGCCCTTTGTACTTTGACCGCCAACCTGAAACCAACCTGGAAAGGCCACCATGAGCGATACCCGCGCATCCCACGCCGACATCACCGACTGGCGCCCGGAAGACGAGCAGTTCTGGGAGTCCAAAGGCAAGCGCATTGCCAACCGCAACCTGTGGATTTCCATCCCCAGCCTGCTGTGCGGCTTTGCCGTCTGGGTCATCTGGAGCATGGTCACGGTGCAGATGATCAATGCCGGCTACCCGTTCAAGCCGGCCGAACTGTTCACACTGGCAGCGATCGCCGGTCTGACCGGCGCCACACTGCGCATCCCGTCGAGCTTCTTCATCCGCATCGCCGGTGGGCGCAACACGATCTTCTTCACCACCGCGCTGCTGATGATTCCAGCGGTCGGACTCGGCATCGCGCTGCAGGACAAGAACACGCCTTTGTGGGTGTTCCAGTTCCTGGCCTTGCTCTCGGGCTTTGGCGGAGGCAACTTCGCCTCGTCGATGTCCAACATCAGTTTCTTTTTCCCCAAACGCATGCAGGGCCTGGCACTGGGTCTGAACGCCGGTCTGGGCAATGCCGGCGTCACCACGATGCAGATCCTGGTGCCGCTGGTCATGACCTTTGGACTGTTCGGCGCCATGGGCGGAGACCCGGTGACGCTGGTGCAGTCCTCGGGCTCGCTGATCGGCAAGGCACCGGCCGGATCGCAGACCTGGATCCAGAACGCCGGCTTCGTCTGGCTGCTGCTGCTGGTGCCGCTCGCGTTCGCCGGCTGGTTTGGCATGAACAACATTCGCACCGAGGTGGTCTCGCCACAGATCGGCTCGGCACCTGGCGCGATGTCGAAGATCCTGGGCATGCTGGCGATCGGCTTCGTGACCTCGATTGCCGGCCTGTACGTGATCCTGCCCGCGCCGATCGGCCTGGGTGCGCCCGACTGGGTAAAGTGGTTTGTGCTGGTCGGCATCATCGCGGCCACGGTGTTCCTGATGAAACTGATCCCGGGTGACATCAAACCCAATCTGCAACGCCAGTTCAAGATCTTCGGCAACAAGCACACCTGGGTCATGAGCATCATCTACACCATGACCTTCGGCAGCTTCATCGGCTACTCGGCAGCGTTCGCGCTGGCCATCAAGGTCATTTTCGGCTTCAGCCACGTGGCTGGCGCCGACGGCGTGATGCTGCATAACGCACTCAATCCGAACGCACCGAGCGCGCTCATGTACGCGTGGATGGGTCCGTTCATCGGCGCGTTGATCCGGCCCGTGGGCGGCTGGATCGCCGACAAGGTCGGCGGCGCCAGGGTGACGCAGCTGGTCTCGATTGTCATGATTGGTGCCGCGTTCGGAGGTGCCTACTACATGAAGGCGGCGTACCAGTCAGCCACGCCAGAGCAGTATTTCGTTCCCTTCTTCCTGCTGTTCTTGGTGCTGTTTGCCGCCTCGGGCATTGGTAACGGCTCGACCTTTCGCACCATCGCCATGGTGTTCCCGAAAGAGCAGGCCGGTCCGGCGCTGGGCTGGACCTCGGCAGTCGCGGCCTACGGCGCCTTCATCATCCCGCAGGTATTTGGCGAGCAGATCAAGGCCACCACACCCGAGAACGCGCTCTACGGGTTTGCGATCTTTTACGTGGTGTGCCTGCTGCTGAACTGGTGGTACTACCTTGGCCCGAAAGCCGAGTTCAAGAACCCGTGAAACCGAGGCGACAACCTGGCCTGCCAAGTGAAGCTATTCGCTACATATTTCATAGCACACTACGCATACCAGACAGGCACTATGGGCCATTTCTTCATAGAGATTTGACTACCTACGAGGTCTTCCATGAGCCATTTCCTTGATCGGCTAAGTTACTTCTCGCGGCCCCGCGAGTCATTCTCCGGTGAGCACGGCGTCTCGACCGGCGAAGACCGCACCTGGGAGGACGCGTACCGCAACCGCTGGGCGCACGACAAGATCGTCCGCTCCACCCATGGCGTCAACTGCACCGGTTCGTGTTCGTGGAAGATCTACGTCAAGGGCGGCATCGTCACCTGGGAGACGCAGCAGACCGACTACCCGCGCACGCGCTGGGACATGCCCAACCACGAACCGCGTGGCTGCTCGCGAGGCGCCAGCTATAGCTGGTACCTGTACAGCGCGAACCGCGTCAAGTACCCGCTGGTGCGTGCGCGCCTGCTCAAGCTCTGGCGCGAGGCGCGCCTGACGCATGATCCGGTGGACGCGTGGGCATCGATTGCACAATCGGACGAGAAACGTCGGCAATACCAGAGCGTGCGCGGCCTCGGTGGCTTTGTGCGTTCGAGCTGGGACGAGGTCAACGAGATCGTCGCCGCCGCCAACGTTTACACGATCAAACAGCACGGGCCGGATCGCATCATCGGCTTCTCGCCGATTCCCGCCATGTCCATGGTCTCGTACGCGGCGGGCAGTCGCTACCTGAGCCTGCTCGGGGGCGTGAACATGAGTTTTTATGACTGGTACTGCGACCTGCCCCCGGCAAGTCCGCAGGTCTGGGGCGAACAAACCGACGTACCCGAGTCGGCCGATTGGTTCAACTCCAGCTTCATCATCGCCTGGGGTTCCAACGTACCGCAGACGCGCACGCCCGACGCTCACTTTTTTACCGAGGTCCGCTACAAGGGTACCAAGACGGTGGCGGTCACACCCGATTATTCCGAAGTTGCCAAGCTGGCCGACATCTGGATGAAGCCAAAGCAGGGCACCGACGCTGCGGTCGCCATGGCCATGGGCCACGTGATCCTCAAAGAGTTCTATTTTGACAAGCGCAGCGCCTATTTTGACGACTACGTGCGCCGCTTTACCGATATGCCGATGCTGGTGCTGCTCAAGGAACAGGCGCTACCGGGCGGCGAAGTCGTGTTGGTGCCCGATCGCTACCTGCGAGCCAGCGACTTCAACGGCAAGCTCGGTGCCACCAACAACCCGGAGTGGAAAACCGTCGCGCTCAACGAAGATGGCAAGATTGTCCTGCCCCAGGGAGCGATTGGCTTTCGCTGGGGTCCGGACGGACGCTCGGACCAGGGCCAATGGAACCTCGAAGCCAAGGAAGCCCGTCACGGCAGCGCCGTCAAGCTCAAGCTCAGCGTTGCCGAAGGCAACCTGGCCAGCGCCCAGACGGCCAAGGTCGGGTTTCCCTACTTTGGTGGCATCGAGCACGAGAATTTCCCGAGCAACGCGACCGGTGCCGGTGCCAACAACGTGCTGGTGCGCACCGTGCCAGTGCAACGCATTGCACTGGGCAAGGCTGGCGAGCCGCGCGAGGCCTTGGTGGCCACCGTTTTTGATCTCCAAGTGGCCAACTACGGCGTCGCGCGGGGACTTCCCGGCGAGCTGGCTGCCAAGGACTTCAACGACGACACGCCGTACACACCGGCCTGGCAGGAACGCATCACCGGTACGCCGCGCGAACAACTGATTGCCGTGGCGCGCCAGTTTGCCGACAACGCCGACAAGACACAGGGCAGGTCCATGGTCATCATTGGCGCGGCCATGAACCACTGGTACCACGCCGACATGAATTACCGTGGCGTGATCAACATGCTGATGCTGTGCGGCTGCATCGGCAAGAGCGGTGGCGGCTGGGCGCACTACGTGGGCCAGGAAAAACTGCGTCCGCAAACCGGCTGGACGGCGCTGGCCTTTGCGCTGGACTGGATCCGCCCGCCTCGGCAGATGAATTCCACCAGCTTTTTCTACGCACACACCGACCAGTGGCGCTACGAGAAACTGGGCCTGGAAGAAGTGTTGTCACCCCTGGCCGACAAGAAGCTCTTTGCCGGCAGCATGATCGACTACAACGTGCGCGCCGAGCGCATGGGCTGGTTGCCGTCGGCACCGCAACTCAAGACCAATCCATTGCAGGTAGTACGTGATGCGAGCGCCGCGGGCATGGACCCGAAGGCCTACACAGTCAAAGCCCTGAAGGAGGGATCGCTGGCCATGAGCTGCGAGGATCCGGACCATCCGGCCAACTGGCCACGAAACATGTTTGTCTGGCGTTCCAACATCATCGGCTCAAGCGGAAAGGGACACGAGTACTTTCTCAAGCACCTGCTTGGCACCAGCCACGGTGTGCAAGGCAAAGATCTCGGCCAGGACGACACCAAACCCAGCGAAGTCGTGTGGCACGACAAAGCGCCCGAGGGCAAGCTCGACTTGTTGGTGACACTGGACTTCCGCATGAGCACCACCTGCCTGTACTCCGACATCGTGCTGCCGACCGCCACCTGGTACGAGAAGAACGACCTGAACACCAGCGACATGCACCCGTTCATTCACCCGCTGTCCACCGCAGTGGATCCGGCCTGGCAATCGCGCAGCGATTGGGATATCTACAAGGGCTTTGCCAAGCGCTTCAGCGAAGTCTGCATCGGCCACCTCGGTCTGGAGCGAGAGATGGTGCTCTCGCCCCTGATGCATGACTCACCCGCCGAACTGGCCCAGCCGTTTGTCGTGCAGGAGTGGAAACGCGGCGACGTTGACCTCATTCCTGGCAAAACGGCGCCGAATATGCTGGTGGTCGAGCGCGACTACCCGAATCTGTACAAGCGCTTTACAGCCCTCGGCCCGTTGATGGGCAAGGTCGGCAACGGCGGCAAGGGCATTGCCTGGAACACCCACACCGAAGTCAAGCAACTTGGTGAGCTCAATGGTCTGGTCAGTGCTGACGGTGTGACCTGCGGGATGCCGAAGATCGAATCTGATATCGACGCCTGTGAAGTGGTCCTGCAACTCGCGCCCGAAACCAACGGTCACGTCGCTGTCAAGGCCTGGCAGGCCCTGGGCAAGCAAACCGGCCGCGACCACGCGCATCTGGCACTGCACCGCGAGGACGAAAAAATCCGCTTCCGCGACATCCAGGCCCAGCCGCGCAAGATCATCAGTTCGCCGACCTGGAGCGGCATCGAGTCCGAGACCGTGTCCTACAACGCCGGCTACACCAACGTGCACGAGATGATTCCCTGGCGCACCTTGACCGGGCGCCAGCAGTTCTATCTGGATCACCCCTGGATGTCGGCGTTTGGCGAGGCCTTCAGCAGCTACCGACCACCCGTGGATCTGAAGACCACTGCCGGGATGCATGGCATCCGGCCCAACGGCAACACCGAAATCGCGCTGAACTTCATCACCCCACACCAGAAGTGGGGTATCCACTCGACTTACAGCGATAACCTGATGATGCTCACGCTGAGTCGCGGTGGCCCGGTGGTCTGGCTCAGTGAACACGACGCCAGGAGCGCCGGCATCGTGGACAACGACTGGGTCGAACTGTTCAACATCAACGGTGCCATCGCCGCCCGGGCGATTGTCAGCCAGCGTGTGAATCCTGGCATGGTGATGATGTACCACGCCCAGGAGAAGATCATCAACACACCCGGCTCGGAGATCACCGGCGCGCGCGGCGGGATCCACAACTCCGTCACCCGCATCGTGCTCAAGCCCACCCACATGATCGGCGGCTACGCGCAATTCAGCTATGGCTTCAACTACTACGGAACAATCGGCACCAATCGCGACGAATTTGTCATCGTCCGAAAGATGAACAAAGTCAGCTGGTTCGATGGGCAATCCGACTCCACTGCCGGCGCGGCGGCCGTGCCCGCTCAAGGAGAACACGCATGAAGATCCGCGCGCAAATTGGCATGGTGCTCAACCTCGACAAATGCATCGGCTGCCACACCTGTTCGGTCACCTGCAAGAACGTCTGGACGAATCGCCCGGGTGTGGAATATGCATGGTTCAACAATGTCGAGACCAAGCCCGGCATTGGCTACCCCAAGCAATGGGAGAACCAGGACCACTGGAACGGCGGCTGGATTCGCAAAGCCAATGGCAAGATCGAGCCACGTCAGGGCGCCAGGTGGAAGATCCTGATGCGCATTTTTTCCAATCCGAACCTGCCGGAAATCGACGACTACTACGAGCCGTTCACGTTCGACTACGCCTACCTGCAATCGGCACCCGAAACCGGTGTGGTGCCCACGGCGCGCCCGCGCAGCCTGATTACCGGCCAGCGAATGGAAAAGATCGAGTGGGGACCGAACTGGGAAGAACTTCTTGGCGGCGAATTCGCCAAGCGCAGCAGGGACAAGAATTTTGATGAGGTGCAGAAGGACATCTGCGGCCAGTTCGAAAACACCTTCATGATGTACTTGCCCAGACTGTGCGAGCACTGTCTGAATCCGGCGTGCGTGGCCAGTTGTCCTTCGGGTTCCATTTACAAGCGCGAGGAAGACGGAATCGTGCTCATTGATCAGGACAAGTGCCGCGGCTGGCGCATGTGCGTGAGCGCCTGCCCCTACAAAAAGATCTACTACAACTGGAAATCGGGTAAAGCCGAGAAATGCATCTTCTGCTACCCGCGCATCGAGGCGGGCCAGCCCACCATCTGTTCCGAAACCTGTGTCGGTCGCATTCGTTATCTGGGCGTCCTGCTCTACGATGCTGATCGCATCGGCGAAGCCGCCAGTGCCCGGCATGACAGCGACCTGTATCGGGCGCAACTGGACGTCTTTCTGGACCCGAACGATCCCAAGGTGATTGCTCAGGCGCGCCTCGACGGGATCCCCGACGCATGGCTCGAGGCCGCACGCAAGAGCCCAGTCTACAAAATGGCCGTGGACTGGAAGATTGCGCTGCCACTGCATCCCGAGTACCGCACGTTGCCGATGGTCTGGTATGTGCCGCCGCTGTCACCGATCAACGCAGCGGCAAGCGCCGGCCAGATCGGCGCCAATGGTGAAATACCCGACGTCCGACAGTTGCGCATTCCGATCAAGTATCTGGCGAACTTGTTGACCGCAGGCGAAACCGAGCCGGTGCAGCGGGCGCTCGAACGCATGCTCGCGATGCGCGCCTACCAGCGTGCAAAGAACGTACAAGGGCAGTTGAACCAGGCCATTTTGGATCAGGTCCAAATGACGCAAACCGAGGTTGACGAGATGTACCACCTGATGGCCATTGCCAACTACGAGGATCGCTTCGTGATTCCGACCAGCCACCGGGAATACGCCGAAAACACCTTCGACATGCGTGGCGGCTGCGGCTTTTCGTTCGGTAACGGCTGTTCCGACGGTAGCAGCGAGCCCAGTCTGTTTGGCAACAGCGGACGGCGCACGATTCCGATCAAAGCGGAGATTTGAGTTATGGCAACCCCGAAAGCAGCGACCAGTCTTCGTGTCTTGGCTCGCCTACTGTCCTATCCCGATGCCCGGCTGCTGCGGCACCTCGATGAACTGCGCGTCGGCCTGCACCAGGAACGGGCCGTGTCGGACGTCCGACTCACCGAACTCGATGCATTGATCGGGGCGCTGGAGCGGGGTGATGCCCTGGAGTCACAGGCGCATTACGTCGACGTCTTTGATGCTGGCCATGCGACCTCCCTGCATCTGTTCGAGCATGTACACGCTGACTCACGCGAGCGCGGCCCGGCCATGATCGATTTGGCGCAAACCTACCAGAAGGCGGGCCTGGAACTTGGCGCAGGTGAGCTGCCCGATTTTCTGCCGGTCGTGCTCGAATTCGTCTCCACCCAGCCGCCCCGCACAGCGCGCGCTTTCCTGGCTGAAATGGCACACATCTTCAATGCCATCTTCCAGGCGCTGCTGCAGCGTCAAAGCCCTTACGCCGCTGTCCTCGGCGCCCTGCTCGAGCTCAGCGGAGGAAAGCCCCGCGCCGTGAGTCTCAGACCCGATGAGGGCATCGATGCGAGTTGGGAAGAGCCACGGGTCTTCGGTGGCTGCTCCTCCGCGGGCCAAGCCCGGCCCAATCAAGCTCGGCCCATCATCTTTGCCAAACAACACGCCGCCGTCGCCCCATGCCATGGAGTCTCACCATGAACGTACTCAACACCTTCCTGTTTGGCCTGTATCCATACATCTGCCTCACGGTATTCCTGCTTGGCAGCCTGCTTCGCTTTGACCGCGAGCAGTATTCGTGGAAGAGCGATTCCTCACAGTTGCTCAAGCCTGGTCAACTGCGCTGGGGCAGCAACCTGTTTCACGTCGGCATCCTGTTTCTGTTCGTCGGCCACTTCGCCGGCCTGCTGACGCCGCATGTTGTCTATGAACACTTCACCAGTGCGGCCGACAAGCAGTTGATGGCCATGGTCACTGGGGGTGCGGCCGGCGTGCTCGGTTTCATTGGCGTCAGCATGTTGTTGCACCGTCGGGTGACCGAGCCGCGAATCCGCGTCAATTCCAGGACCAGTGATGTGTTGCTGCTTCTCCTGCTATGGCTGCAGTTCGCGCTTGGGCTGCTGACGATACCCGTATCCGCTGGGCACATGGACGGCAGCCTGATGATGCAGCTTGCGCAATGGGCCCAGCACATAGCGAGCTTCAGACCGGGAGCACCGGAATTCTTAGCCGGAGCCGGTTGGATTTTCAAGCTGCACATCTTTCTGGGCATGAGCATCTTCCTGGTTTTTCCGTTCACGCGTCTGGTCCACGTATGGAGCGGCTTTGGAACCCTGGCCTACCTGCTGCGTCCCTACCAGCTTGTGCGGTCGCGGCGACTGAATGTGCCTGAGCAGCACAATCTGCCACCGCAACCCGACGCCCGGGTCTAGTCGGCCGCGATCTCTTCATTGGCATGCTTGGCTGACGCGCCGGCGCCACTTCGGGTTTACCCTCGGGCATCTTGACCGACGGCAAGGTGTGAGGCATCGACGCCGCTGCTTGTGGGCACCGACAACGGCTCTGAACATTTTGACAACACTAGATGTAGTGTCTTGTTCTTGTTTTTGGCACTACCGGTAGCGCATCAACGTGTACAATAATTTTTCGATTTGCCTTCGACCGTCGTCGCCATGAAGTCGCAACTCGGATCGTTACTCCGTACCTTTGAAGAAGAAGCCGACCATGTCACAAAAAACTTCCGACCGTACCGTGCCAGTCATGGCACTGGCAGCCCAACCCATCAGCGAAGAAGTTCTGCTGGAAAAATATGGCAAAGGTAATGAGAAGTCCATTCTGGACGTGAACCAGCGTGTCGCTCGCGCCTTGGCCGCCGCTGAGCCGCCCGAGCAGCAAAAGCAGTGGGAAGCGAAGTTCATGCACGCCCTGCAAAGCGGATTTCTGCCTGCTGGTCGCATTCAGTCTGCGGCAGGAACGACGCTGTCTGCGACGCTCATCAATTGCTTCGTGCAGCCCGTCGGCGACTCGATCGCCCATGTGGAAGACGGGCACCCGGGAATCTATACCGCATTGACCGAGGCGGCCGAGACGATGCGCCGCGGCGGTGGCGTCGGCTACGACTTCTCGCGTATTCGTCCACGTGGCGCATGGGTCGGCAGCACGCAGAGCAGTGCATCGGGTCCGGTGAGCTACATGCGTGTCTTTGACCGGTCCTGCGAGACCGTGGAGTCGGCGGGGGCACGTCGTGGCGCGCAGATGGGTGTCTTGCGCTGCGATCACCCGGATATCGAGGAGTTCATTCACGCCAAGGACACCGGAGACCTGCGCAACTTCAACATTTCGGTGGGGGTGACCGACGCTTTCATGGATGCAGTGCAAAAGAACGCAGAGTTTGCACTGGTGCATCGAGGCGAGCCCGGCGCCGGGCAAATCGCCGCCGGCGCGTATCAGGTCAAGGACAGCGGCCTATGGGTTTACCGAAAGCTGCAGGCGCGCGAACTGTGGGATCAGATCATGCGCTCGACCTATGATCACGCCGAGCCCGGGGTACTGTTTCTGGATCACATCAACCGCGACAACAACCTGTCGTACTGTGAAACGATTGCCAGCACCAACCCCTGCGCCGAGCAGCCCCTGCCCCCCTACGGCTGCTGTTGCCTCGGGTCCATCGATCTGACCCGATTCATCGATGACCCTTTCAGTGACAACGCCCGCTTTGACCAAGCCGGTTTTGCCGAGGTCGCCCGCGTGGCGACGCGCATGCTCGACAATGTCCTGGATGTGACGGTTTGGCCCTTGCCCCAACAGCAGGAAGAGGCGCGCAGCAAGCGTCGCGTCGGCTTGGGTTTTACCGGACTCGGTGATGCGCTGATCATGCTGAACCTGCGCTATGACACGCAGCAGGCGCGTGATATGGCGCAGCGGATATCCGAATGGATGCGCGACGTTGCCTACGAAGCCTCGGCGGATCTGGCACGCGAGCGCGGCGCGTTCCCGCTTTTCAATGCCGACCTGTATTTGAGCGCGCAGACCTTCGCCTCACGCCTTCCCGCAGCGCTGAAGGACAAGATTCGCATGCATGGGCTTCGCAATTCGCATTTGCTTTCAATTGCCCCAACAGGCACCATTAGTCTGGCCTTTGCCGACAACGCCAGCAATGGCATTGAACCGGCGTTCAGCTGGACCTACACGCGCAAGAAGCGCATGGTCGATGGCAGCTTCAAAGAGTATGCGGTTGAGGACCACGCTTGGCGGCTGTATCGGCATTTGCGCGGCGCCGATGCGCCCCTGACACCGGCCTTTGTCACAGCGCTCGAGATGAGCGCGCAAGCGCATGAAGCCATGGTCGCCGCCGTCGCACCTTTCATCGATACCGCGATTTCCAAGACCGTCAACGTGCCCGCTGATTACCCCTACGCCGATTTCCAGCATCTGTACATGGAAGCCTGGCAATCGGGACTCAAAGGCCTAGCCACGTACCGGCCCAACTCGGTGCTTGGCTCGGTCTTGAGCGTTTCCTCTGCGGCGATACCAGCGACGGCGACCCCGCTGCAGATCGACGGTGCCAATCACCGCCTGTCCCTGGAGCGCCTGCCAGCGCCGGTGCTGTCGTCCTTGCGCTGGCCCAGTCGCCCGGAACTACCGGGGGGCAATCCGGCCTGGACCTTCATGGTCCATCACCCTTTTGGCGACTTCGCGTTGTTTGTCGGGGAACTCTCTCCCGAGGAGGGTGCACCGCCGAAGCCGTTTGAGGTCTGGGTCAACGGCACCGACCAGCCACGTGGTCTTGGGGCGCTCGCCAAGACGCTGTCGATGGATCTCAGGGCCAACGACCCGGCGTGGCTGCAACTCAAGCTCGATGCCTTGGCGACCGTGGCAGAAGAACACTCGTTCGACATGCCGTTCCCGCCACACGGCGAAAACCGCCTGTTCCCGGGCGTGGTGGCGGCCACTGCCGCGGTCATCCGCTGGCGTTGCGAACAACTCAAGGCCCTGCCCGGTCACAACGCCGCGGCGGCCACCCCGGTGATGGACGCCATGTTCAGCCGTGGCGAGCCGCAAACCGGCACCTCAGGAACGCTGGCTTGGTCGGTCGATGTGGACAACCCCGCCACCGGAGAGTCTTTCACCGTGACGCTCAAGGAAGTCAACCTGCCAGGTCACGACGGCGTCATCGTCACGCGTCCCTGTGCAGTTGGTTTCTCCGGCAACTATCCGCGTGCCCTGGACGGTTTGGCGCGACTGCTATCGCTTGACATGCGCGTCATCGATCCGGCATGGATCGGCATGAAATTACGCAAATTGTTGAATTACGCCGAACCCCTCGGGCATTTCATGGCATTCGTGCCTGGGCTGCCACACGGCGAGCGACGCCAACAAACCTGGCCCTCCACGGTGGCCTATATTGCGCGCCTGATCATTCATCGTTACGCGATGCTTGGCGTGCTCGACGAAGAAGGTCTGCCGCTGCGTGAGATGGGCGTCCTGGACGCACCGAAGAATCAGGTAGCGCCAACCACGATGGCCGGAAAAGTTTGCCCCGAGTGCGGCAACCCCACGGTGATCCACAAGGACGGCTGCGACTTCTGCACCGCCTGTGGCTACGTCGGAGCCTGCGGCTAGAACATTCGCCGCCCAACAGTCAGTCGCGCACCACCAGCACCGGCAGGTGGGTGTGCGACAGCACGGCCTGCGTCACGCTTCCAAGTACAAGTTTCTCCAGTCCACTGCGTCCGTGCGAACCGATCACAATCAGGTCGGTCTGCATGGAAACCGCAGACTCGACAATGCCGCGCCACACCGTATGCGCCTCAATCACCGAGGTTTGCACCGACAAGCCTGCCGCCTGCAGCGCCTTCTTCGCGGCCTTGACGGCCGTATTCGCCTCCGCCGTGGCGGCGCTCAAGTACTCGGCCTGACCGTAGGCAAAATCGGTTCCAACCCCGGTAAACGGATACGGATCGATGACGTAGATTGCCGTCACCTGGCTGCCGAAGGCACGGGCCAGAGCGATGGCCTTGTCGACAGCAAGCTGCGCGGTGGCTGACCCATCAATCGGAACGAGTATGTGCTTGAACATGGCAAGGGCTCCTTGAAATTTGACAAGACCTAGTGTCCGGTTGATTCGTTGAACAGGTCTTGATGAAAATCAATATCAGCGAAACCCGTGCAGCACCCTGCTCTCTTGCTCCTGCGCCTTGAACTGGTTGAAGCGCGGCAGAAACTTGTCCCAGTCGATGATGTGACTGTCCAGTTCGGGGCCGTCAACGCAGGCGTGTTTGCGCACCATCTTGCCGGCAATCGTCACCGGCACCATGCAGGCGCCACACATGCCGGTGGCGTCCACCATGATCGAGTTCAGGCTGGCCACCGTTTTCACGCCGTAGGGCTTGGTCAAGTCGCTCACGGCTCGCATCATCAGCGGCGGGCCTATGGTCACCACTTCGGCGATTTTGCGGCCTTTGCTCGTCATGTTGTCCTTCAGCATGGCTTCCAGCGGCGTCGTGACAAAACCCTTCTCGCCAAAGCTGCCATCGTTGCTGGTGTAGATGACGTCGAGCTGATCGCCAAACTCGGCCTTCAGGGCGGCAACACGCTCGCCGTCCTTGACCCAGAACAGCAAGCCCGAGCTGCGAAAACCCGCAATCAGCGTTACGTGGTTGCCCAGGCGCAGATGCGCGCGCATGATGGGGTAGACCGGTGGCAGGCCCAGACCACCCGCAGTGAAGACCACGGTCTGCTGCCCCTCGTAGCGGTGCAGCGCGCTGGGCAGGCCCAGCGGCCCGGCTATGCCGGTAAACGAGTCGCCCACCGCCATCTTGTTGATGGCAATGCTGCTGCTGCCCATGGCTTGAACCACCAGGCAGATCGTGCCTTTTTTTGCATCCCAGTCGGCCAGCGTGAGCGGAATCAGCTCGCCCTTTTCCCAGGGTAGAACGCGCACAAACTGCCCCGCTTGTGCCGCCTTGGCGACCAGCGGCGAGTGCACGATGAACTCGACGATGCCGTCGGCCAATTCGATCTTTTCAAGAATCGTCTGCGGTGCCGCACCCAGCCCGGTGTAATACTGCGCCCCTTTGACCATGCTGCGAATTTCAGCGGGTGTCAAATTGATGTCACCAACAATCTCGCGCGCTGCCGCCTGGCCGTCACCGGCTGCGCGAATCGCCGTGGAGCCGCCGCGAGTCGCATCACCGCCAGAGTACACGCCGACCAGCGAGGTTTCCTGCGAACCATCTGCCACGTCGATGGTGCCCCACTTGGTGGTCTTCAGGCTGGGTTCGGATTCGCGGATGATGGGGTTGGGTGTGTTGCCCAGCGCCATGATGACCAGGTCCACTTCCATGGACTCGACTTTGCCCGTGCTCACCGGGCTGCGCCGACCGCTGGCGTCTGGCTCACCCAGAGCAATCACGTCGAGCTGCGCATGCGTGACAAAGTGCGTCTTATCGTCGCCAATAAACTCATTGGGTGCGCGCAACTCCTTGAGCTTGATGCCTTCTTCGAGCGCGTGGTGCAATTCTTCCACCCGCACCGGCATTTCCGATTGCGTGCGCCGGTAAACAATGGTGACATCACCGCCGAGGCGACGCGCGGTTCGCGCCGCATCCATCGCCGTGTTCCCGCCGCCGATGACGATCACGCGTTTGCCGCGCGTCTCGGGCAAGGGCGTTTCATAGTCCTGGTGCAGACCTTGCATCAAGTTCACACGGGTCAGGAACTCGTTGGCCGACATGACATTGAGCAGGTGCTCGCCGGCAACGTTCATGAAGCGAGGCAGCCCCGCGCCGGTTCCGATGAACACTTTCCAGAAGCCGGCCTTCTTCAGGTCTTCAATCGTCGCGGTCTTGCCAACCACGAAATTGGCAACGAACTTGCCGCCCAGCATCCGGATCTTGCCCACCACGTCATCGATCAGATCGTTGGGCAGCCGAAACTCGGGGATGCCGTAGCGCAGCACGCCGCCGAGCGCATGAAATGCCTCAAAGATGGTTACCGGGAAGCCCTCGGAGGCCAGCAGATAGGCGTTGATCAAACCCGCTGGCCCCGAGCCGACGACGGCAACCGGCGGCTTCTCGGCCCGGGCCCACGGATCGGGCAGATTGGCAAATCGCTCGGCAATGCCCCCGGCATTGACGAGCTTCTCGCGCTGCGGCAGATACCACTCGATCTGGCCGATCTCGATCGGCAACTTCCTGTGCTTGCAGACACCCTGGCACTGCAGTTCCTGCGGACAGACGCGTCCCGTCACGTTGGGCAGCGGGTTGCAGTTCTCGATCAACTCCATGGCTTCCCGAAAACGCCCGGTACCCAGTAGCTCAAGCATTTGGGGAATATGGATCTTGACCGGACAGCCGCCCTTGGGTTCGAACTTTTCGGCCACGTGCACACCGACTTCACAGGGCTTGTCCTTGCACTGCTTGTCGCGCAACGCCTCGAGCCAGACAAACATTTCAACTTCGCGCGCACTGTAGCCCAGGCTCATGTAACCAAGATATCCCTGATTGACCAGGCCGAAGTCATGCGAGCGTTCCTCGGCATCGCGCATATACGGTGCAATGGCATTCTCGGCCGGCCAATTCTGCGAAAGGCCCTTGAACATCGGGTAGCGCTCCGACAAGTGCAAGTCAATGGCGCGAATGAACTTGCGCTTCAGACGCATCGGCACGTTCCAGACAAAACGCATCAGCACCTTGCTGGCATCGTCATCGCGAAGCATCAACGACCACATGGCGCGAATGAACTCGGCACTAAGTTCCTCCTGCTGGAATTCCCAGGCCATGGCGTTGCTGCCGTCAGCGATGAAAAGGTTGCGAAAAGCCTGTGGCTCATTCAGCAAGCGTCGGCGCAACAGCGCCAGCTGATTGTGAAAAGTCTCCACGGGCTCGGTGTGTTGCAGTGCGTGCATCTGCTCCCGCGTCGTCTCCAGCGTGCTGCTGGCGTCGAGATAGCGGTCCAGTTCGTCGCTGCTCATCGAATGATCTCCGCGTCGCAGTTGGCGGCCACGCGCCTGATGCGCGCTTTCAACTCGGGTGTGACCTTGACTTTGGCCAGGGCGCCGGGAATCATCTGCGCCACGTCCCTGGACTCGCCGTCAACAAGGATGCGTGTCTTCTGGAACAGTTCCGGGACGTCCTGATAGCAGGTCTTGCAATCGGTGCACTTGACCTGGTCAGCCACGTCGTACGTGACCAGAGCTTCGCTTGCCACCGTTGCGACCGCGCCCGGCGACGTTGCCGCCGCGCTGTTGGCAGTGGCCACAACCGGAATCACGCGCGACGCGCCGACCGGTGCTTTGCTTGATGCCGCCAACTCTGACATGGCTCGGGCGAAGGCGTCAAGAGAAGCCTCGCGCTGCGTGACCGAATCACGATACTGGGTCTGCAGGGCTTCCATGCTGGTCCGATGGGTTTCACCGAGCCGGGCCACATGCTGGCCATCGAGATGCTGCAACAAATGCCAGTACTTGCGGCGCTCTTCGACCAGATCGACGATGGCCTGTGCTACGGCGACCTTGCGCAGGCGCCGCTGTGTGTCGGTGGACCAGATGAAGGGCGTCTTGCCCTGGCGCTCGTCCTTTGGCAATTCGACATAGTCCTCGATGGGCAACGCATTGACTTCGTCGGCTGCAAGCTTGTGAAACTGCTTCTTGAAGCGGATTTCACCCAGAGCGAAGTGGGCCGGGGTCAGCGCCATGTTCAATAACTTGGGCTGGCCGGCGTCATCAAGGTATTCGAGAGTCGTGCTGGCCCAGGTCTTTTCGGGCTCCGGATTGCCTTCCAGAGAGAACCACTCATGCAGCGTGCTGCCGCGGCGCGGATCGTGCACAAACACCGGATTCATGCGACTGTCTACGGCCAGGCGAGAGCGCTCGGACGACGCGGCGTCGCCAATGCCGTGCTCTCCCTGACACGGGGTGT
>JAKANU010000293.1 GCA_021812315.1 Pseudomonadota bacterium | reverse complement strand
CGCTGCGCGCGCGCAAGCCGGCAAGGCCAAGGAGCAACTCTGCGACACCTCCCGATTCACCTCGACAACACAGTGGGTCAATAGCGCCCCGTTGTTCCTCAAGGATCAGACCTGTCCCGGCAAGAAGGAGCCGATGTGTGAGGCCGTGCGTCGTGATGCGCCGCGCGATGTTGACGTGTACCGGCTGTGGCTGGCGCAGGACAAGGCCAGCGGCGGCTTGATCGCCAGTGCCTGTGGGCTGAACCCTGAGGTGACCCTGAAGGCACTGTGCCGAACGGTCAGCCACAAGAATGTGGTGTCATTGACTTCGCTGTGTCCGGCTGAAGTCAAGGCGTATCGCGAAGCCGCCCGCAGGAAGGACTGTGAGGGGCGCAGCTTCACGTCCAGAGATGGCATGGGCAAATGCCTCGGTGGCGACGCTTCCGCGGACGCGGATAGCGGCAGCGAGGAGGTTGATCTGGCCAGGACTCGAGGCAAGGGCAGCGCCCGAGTCCAGCAAGAGGCCACCGACGAAGCGCAGCCGAAATGGGGCGCCAGCAGGGACCAGGGCGCCGTTGGAGCGCCCAATGCCGTGCCTTCGGTGCTCGATGGTGCCAAGAAACTAAAGGGCCTGTTCGGCTTGTGATCAGGACACGTGCGCGCACTGCTCGGACTTTGGCTGCTCTGCCACGGCTGGCTGGCGCTGGCGCAGTCTGACCCGTTCCCGCGCGCCGCAGCGGCCTATCAGGTCGAGGTTGACGGCGAGGTGGTCTGGGCAAGGGAAAGCCAGCGCCGCCTTGCGCCGGCCAGCCTGACCAAGCTGATGACCGTCCTGCTGGTGGCCGAGCAGGGTCAGTTGCAAGGCGTTGCGACCGTGCGTCAGTCCGCCGCTGGCGAGACCGGATCGCGCCTGGGTCTGCAGGCGGGGCAAAGGTTCAGCGTCGAGGATTTGCTGGCTGCGGCACTGATGGCCTCTGCCAACGATGCCTGCCGCGCGCTGGCCGACCACCTTGCGGGAAATCAAGCGCGCTTTGTGCGTCGCATGAACCAGCGTGCCCAGGAACTTGGCATGGGTGACACCCACTTTGTCAACGCTTGCGGGCACGATGCACCGGGGCACTATTCGAGCGCGCAGGACCTGGCACGGCTGGCACACGCCGTGCTCAGGTATCCCGCACTGGGCGCCTGGGCCGCGCGTGCCCAGGCGAGCATCGCCACCGTTGACGGCACAGCTCGCTATGCGTTCAAGAACAGCAATGCCCTGATCGGCCGCTACCCGGGTGCGCTGGGCCTGAAGACCGGCAACACCCGGCAGGCCGGCAACTGCCTGGTTGCCTATGCCCGGCGCGGGTCCACGCAGGTGCTGCTGGTGCTCTTGCGCGGCGCCAACCGTTGGTGGGACGCGGCGGACATTCTGGATCTGGCGTTTGCCCATGCCCGCGACCCGGCCTGAACGCGCGCCAGACTCGCCAGCGCGGGCTCTTGCATCGCTGGTCATGCTTGGTGCCGTTTGCTATCTGAATTCAATGTGGGGCGTGTTTCAGTTCGACGACTACAAGGTCATCGTTGAGTATGAGGGCGTTCACTCCTGGCAAGCCTGGGTGGACGGGCTGGGTCATGGCATCCGGCCTGTGCTCAAACTTTCATACATGCTCAATTGGGTTTCGGGTTGGGGGCCAAGAGGCTTTCACCTGGTCAACATCTCGATTCACCTCGCCAACGCCTGGCTGGTGTATCGCTTGGCACAGGAATTTGTCGCGAACCAGCCCCAGGAGGGGCGCCTGCAGGAGGTGCCGCTCCTGGTTGCCCTGCTATTTGTAGCGCATCCGATTCACACCGAGGCCGTGACCTACATCAGTGGGCGCTCGAGCTCGCTGATGACCCTGTTCTACCTCGCAGCCGTGCTGGTGTATGCGCGCGCACGCCACCGGCACAGCGCGTGGCACCTGGCGCTCCTGGTGCCAACGCTGTTCGTTACGGCATTGGCCGTGAAGGAGACCGCAGTGACCTTGCCGCCGGCCCTGCTGCTGTGGGAGTTTGCGTGCGGGGGAAACTGGCGCACGGCGCTGCGCCGCCAGTGGCCATGCTGGTCCGTGCTGCTGGTCGCGGGCGTCTTCTTCCTGCTCAACGACAGCTACTTCGAGCACATGCGGCTCAGCGCGGAATCGAACAGCCTGTCTGGCAATGTAGCCGTGCAGCTCAGCGGACTCGTCCACCTGTTGCGCCAGTGGCTGATGCCGGTCGCACTGAACATTGATCCTGATCTGTCCACGAGCAGCAACTTCACCGGGATGGCCGTGCCGCTGCTCTTGGCGTTTGTTGTCGTGGTGTGCATGTTCCGCCTGGTGCGGGCGCGGCCCTGGATCAGCTTCGCACTGGCCTGGGTGCTGTTGCACACCATCGCCCTGCATCTGTTGCTGCCCCGTCTTGACGTTGCCAACGAACGCCAGATGCTGCTGGCGGGTTGGCCCCTGCTGTTGGCGCTGGTCATTGAGCTGACGCTATGGCTGCGTCCGGGAGTGGTGCGCGTGCTGGTGGTTTTCCTGGTGCTGGTGCTGGCCGGCTTGACCGTCTTGCGCAACCAGGTCTACATCAGCGAAATTGCCCTGTGGCAGGACACCGTCGCCAAGTCGCCGCAGAAGGCACGTGTGCACAACAATCTTGGTTATGCCTATGTGCTGGCAAACCAGCGCGAGGCGGCTCGGCGCGAATTCGCTCGGGCACTGCAACTGGACCCGCACGACCTCAAGGCCAGGGGCAATCTCAGACGTCTTGATGAGCCTTGATAGCTACAGAAACCATAGCGTCCTACGCAGGTCCCATGCGCTTTTTAGCCAGTTCTAGGACCTAGAACGCACTCACCGCTATATTCACCGAGATGGCGATGATGACGACGTTGAAAAAGAACGACACGCAGCTGTGCAGCAGCACGATGCGGCGCATGCCCGGTGCCGTGATTGCTACATCGGAGGTCTGACAACACATGCTGATGACCACCGAAAAATAGCTGAAGTCCCAGTAGTCTGGCGTGGTCGTGACGGGAAACTGCAACTGGTCGGCAAACATGTAATAGCGGTGGGCGTATTGTTCAGAGAAGATCACGGCCACAAAGAGCCATGCCAGCACGATGGTGCTGCCCGCCAGCACAATATCGGTGAGCGATTTATCCTTGGCCGCATGGAGTTCGTGCGACAGCGCGCCCATGACGACGCCGGCGACGATGACCGTCATCAACAGGACAGACCACTGGCCTTCGCTTTGCACTCGCGCACGCTCGCGCATCGACGAGACGGTTGCGCGGCGCATCAGATTGAAGATCAGGGCCAGATACACGGCGGCTCCGACGTCAAACGCGACCAGCACGGCGCGCGCGATCGGCAGGGACGGCCACAGCACCACGAGCAGCGCCAGCCCCAGCAGGGTCGAACTGAGCAGGCGGGGGCGGCGGATGACGCGCTTGAGTCTGGCTGAGATCGTGTGTGGCATGGGGTGGCTGGCCTGCGGTAATCAATCAGGGCTTTCTGCCAGCAGCAGATCAGATTCTAAAGACGCTTTCGCCTGGCAAAGTCCCACCACGGCAAGACCCGGCGCATCGACAACACCTCGCCGCTTTGCATGGCGATGTGCCCGGCAATGCTTGCCAACTCGCGCTGCCAGCCAGGTGTTTGAAGCAATGCCAGAAGCGCTGCAATGCCGGGCTGCAGTAAGGCCGACTTCAGGCACACCAGATGGTAGCGCTCGTCA
>JAKANU010000028.1 GCA_021812315.1 Pseudomonadota bacterium | reverse complement strand
ATGGCAAACTGCACGTTCATCAGCCCGACCACCTGAAGTGCCTGGGCCATCGCCGCGGTCTGGCGTTTGAGCTCGTCCACCGTCGCCACGCTCAGACTGTAGGGTGGAAGCGAACAGGCCGAGTCCCCGCTGTGCACACCGGCTTGCTCGATATGCTCCATGACACCACCGATGAACGTGCTGCCCGCCACGCCGGGGGCCCCGGCGTCGCGCACGCAATCGACGTCGCACTCAATGGCATCGTTGAGGAAGCGATCGAGCAACACCGGCGAGTCGTGGCTGACCTTCACCGCCTCACGCATATAGCGTTCCAGATCGCGCTGCTCGTGCACGATTTCCATGGCCCGTCCGCCCAGCACATAGCTCGGACGCACCACGAGCGGGTAACCCAGGGTCGCCGCCTTCTCCAGCGCCTCGGACTCAGTGCGCGCGGTGGCGTTGGGGGGTTGGCGTAGCCCCAGTGTCTGTAACAGCTTCTGAAATCGCTCACGGTCTTCGGCCGCATCGATCATGTCGGGCGAGGTCCCGATGATCGGAACGCCATTGGCCTCCAGGCCCAGCGCCAGCTTCAGTGGCGTCTGCCCCCCGTACTGCACGATCACGCCCAAGGGCCGTTCCAGATCGACAATTTCGAGCACATCTTCGAGCGTAAGCGGTTCAAAATACAGCCGGTCGGAGGTGTCGTAATCCGTCGAGACAGTCTCGGGGTTGCAGTTGACCATGATGGTCTCGTACCCGTCCTCCCGCAGTGCCAGCGCCGCATGCACACAGCAATAGTCAAACTCGATGCCCTGGCCGATCCGGTTCGGCCCGCCGCCGAGGACCATGATCTTTCTTCTGTCCGTCGGTGCCGCCTCGCACTCGCCGGCCACAGCCAGCGGATGCTGCGCTTCGTAGGTCGAGTACAGGTAAGCCGTGCTGGTGGCGAATTCGGCGGCGCAGGTGTCGACTCGCTTGTAGACCGGGCGCACGCCCAGCGCCCGGCGCCTGTTACGCACCGCCGTGTCGCTGGTCTTGAACTGGCGCGCCAGACGGCGATCGGAAAAACCCTTTTGCTTCAGCGCTCGCAACGTGGCAGCGTCGACGCGATCGAGCGCCGTTTCGCCTGGTGCCGTGGGCAGACGTTCGATTTCCAATTCGATACGCACAATTTGTTCAATTTGCACCAGGAACCAGCGGTCGATCCGGGTCAGGGCGTGAACTTCTTCGACGCTCCAGCCGGCCGCAAAGGCGTCGCCGACAAACCAGATGCGCTCCGGTCCGGGCTCGCCGAGTTCCCTCTCCAGCCACTCCCGGTCCTGCGTCTTTTCGTTCATGCCGTCGACGCCCACCTCGAGCCCGCGCAGCGCCTTCTGGAACGATTCCTGAAAGGTCCGGCCAATGGCCATCACCTCGCCGACCGACTTCATCTGCGTCGTCAGTCGCGCGTCGGCCATCGGAAACTTCTCGAACGCAAAGCGCGGAATCTTGGTCACCACGTAGTCGATGCTGGGCTCAAAGCTTGCTGGCGTGTTGCCGCCCGTGATGTCGTTTCGCAGTTCGTCCAGGCTGTAGCCCACAGCGAGCTTCGCCGCAACCTTGGCGATCGGAAAGCCGGTCGCCTTGGACGCCAACGCCGAGGAGCGCGAGACCCGCGGGTTCATCTCGATCACGATCATGCGCCCGTCGGCGGGGTTGATGGCAAATTGCACGTTCGAGCCCCCGGTATCGACACCGATCTCGCGCAGCACCGCCAGCGAGGCATTGCGCATGACCTGGTATTCCTTGTCGGTGAGCGTCTGCGCCGGAGCCACGGTGATCGAATCGCCCGTATGCACACCCATCGGATCGAGATTTTCGATGGAACAGACGATGATGCAGTTGTCCATCTTGTCGCGCACCACCTCCATCTCGAATTCTTTCCATCCCAGCAGGGATTCTTCGATCAAGAGTTCGCTGGTCGGCGAGGCTTCCAGGCCACGCTTGCAGATGACCTCGAATTCCTCGGCGTTGTAGGCGATGCCGCCGCCGGTCCCGCCAAGGGTGAAACTGGGACGGATTACCGCCGGGAATCCCAGCGTCTTCGCCACTGCCCAGGCTTGGTCGAGGCTGTGTGCGATGCCGGAGCGGGCCGAGCCCAGCCCGATCCGGGTCATGGCTTCCTTGAATTTGAGTCGGTCTTCTGCCTTGTCAATGGCCTCGGGCGCGGCACCAATCAGTTCGACCGGACGCCCGGTAGCACCGCCCTTGTACTTGTTGAGCACACCGTGGTGCCAAAGGTCGAGCGCACAGTTGAGCGCTGTCTGTCCACCCATGGTCGGCAAAATGGCGTCGGGTCGTTCCCTGACGATGATCTTTTCCACCGTCTGCCAGGTGATCGGCTCAATGTAGATCACATCGGCAGTGGCCGGGTCGGTCATGATCGTCGCCGGGTTGCTGTTGATCAAAATGACCTTGTAGCCTTCTTCGCGCAGCGCCTTGCAGGCCTGCACGCCGGAATAATCGAACTCGCAGGCCTGCCCGATGATGATCGGACCGGCCCCGATGATCAGAATGGATTCGATGTCGGTACGCTTGGGCATTTAGGCCTTCTCCCCGCAGCTCGCCTGTCGCGTCCGCATCAAGGCCGCAAAGCGGTCGAACAGGTAGCCAATGTCGTGTGGTCCGGGTGACGCCTCCGGGTGGCCCTGGAAGCAGAATGCCGGCTGATCGGTGCGCTCCAGACCCTGCAGCGTACCGTCAAACAGGCTGACGTGGGTCGCGCGCAAAGTCTCCGGCAGGGACGCCGGATCGACCGCGAATCCGTGGTTCTGGCTGGTGATGCAGACGCGACCCGTGGCCAGGTCTTTCACCGGATGATTGGCACCATGGTGGCCAAATTTCATCTTGAAGGTACGCGCACCGCTGGCCAGCGCCATGATCTGATGCCCCAGGCAAATGCCAAAGGTCGGAATGCCCGTCTGCATCAATGCCGCAGCGGCGCGGATCGCGTAGTCGCATGGCTGCGGGTCGCCCGGGCCATTGCTCAGAAAAATGCCGTCGGGCTGGTACGCCAGAGCCGCCAGCGCCGGGGTCTGAGCAGGTACCACGGTGACCCGGCATCCGCGCTGCGCCAACAGGCGCAGGATATTGAACTTGATACCGAAATCGTACGCCACCACGTGAAAGCGCGGCTCAGTCAGCTCACCATAACCGGGCTTGCCATCGAGTTGCGGGTGACCGAGTTGCCACTCGGTTTGCGTCCACTCAAAGGCCGTCGTCGTCGAGACGACTCTTGCCAGGTCGCTGCCGGCGATGCCTGGCGCACCGCGCGCCAGCGCCAGTGCGCGCTCGACTTGCGCCGGCGTCACTTCCTCGCCCTGATCGAGTGCCAGAATGCAGGCGTTTTGCGCACCTCGATTGCGCAGACGGCTGGTCAATTGACGGGTATCCACATTGGCCATCGCCACCACCGCGTGGTGCAGCAAATACTGCGGCAGCGTCATTTCGGCCCGAAAATTCGATGCCACGTCGGGCACATCCTTGACAATCAGCCCGGCAGCGTGGACGCGGGCGGATTCGACATCCTGCGAATTCACACCGTAGTTGCCGATATGCGGGTAGGTCAGCGTGACAATTTGCTGACAATAGCTCGGGTCGGTCAGGATTTCCTGGTACCCGGTCATGGCGGTGTTGAAAACGACCTCGCCCACCGTCGACCCGGCAGCCCCGATCGAGTTCCCGACAAACACGATACCGTCGGCTAGCGCCAGAATGGCTGGGGGAAAGGTTCCCTGTAGGGTCGTCAAAAGCAATCGATTCTCCGGATCGGTTTTTGCTACGCCTGCACGCGTTCAAGAACCGGATCTCGGTCGGCTTTTCTTCAGGGGTAGGTCTTGAATGGCTTCAGGCGTAGGCGTTGCGATGAAGCGTTTCATTATAGTCGAGCGGCCCTCATTCAGGCGCTGTTGTCGCGCTGGCGTACAGGCAGATGGCGGCGGCGGCGGCAACATTGAGAGACTCCTCGCCGCCCGGCTGGGGAATTCGAGCACCAAGAGCCGCCAGCGCCCGCAACTCGTCGCCCACGCCCTGGCCTTCGTGCCCGAACGCCCAGGCACAGGGCCAGGGCAACTGGCGCTGGCGCTGCGCCTGATGCAGCCACACACCCTGGTGCGAACTCGTCACCACGATCGGCAGCGCCAATTTGGTGAGTTCGGCGACCTGCACCGCTTCGACCAGATGCAAGCCCCAGTGTGCGCCCATTCCCGCGCGCAGTACTTTGGGGCTCCACAGCGCTGCGGTACCGTCCAGGGCAATGATCTGGCGAAACCCAAAAGCCGAGGCGCTGCGCAGGATCGCGCCGACATTGCCCGCGTCTTGCACTCGCTCAAGAATGACCGAAGGCATTTTTGCCTGCAAGTTCGTACGCGGTGGCAGCGCCAGCACATAGGCCATTCTTGACGGAGACTCCAGCGCGCTGATGCGATCGAACAGTGAATCCGCGATGACGATGCTTCTCGCTGCGCCGTGCGCAAACTCCCTGGCCACCAGCGGCCAGCAACTCTCCGAGTAGACGCCAAGCAGCGCCGCGACGCCACGCGCCATGGCCGCGCGACACAGATGCTCGCCTTCCACCCAGATTCGCCCCTGCGTACGGTAGGCGGTGCTGTCCCTGGCGAGCTTGCGCAAGCCCTTTAGCAGGTCATTGTCTCGCGAGCTGATGTGCCGGACCGGACCGGAAATCATCGCAGGACCTCGGCGACGGGTCGAAAGGATTTGCGGTGCTCGGCACAGGCGCCATGGGCCCTGAGGGCGCGCAGATGCTCGACGGTGCCATAACCCTTGTGCCTGGCAAAACCGTACTGCGGATACTCCAGATCGAGCGCCGCACACCTGCGGTCGCGCTCCACCTTGGCCAGAATGCTCGCCGCCGAAATGGCATCGACCAGCGCGTCGCCGCGAACGATCGCCTGCGCACGCACATCCAGCGGGGGCAGACGGTTGCCATCGATCAGCACCAGCGCGGGCTTGAGCCTCAGGCCGGCCACGGCACGGCGCATCGCCAACAGCGTCGCCTGCAGGATGTTGAGTTGATCGATTTCCTCGACGCTGGCCTGCGCCACGCAGCAGCACAGAGCCTTGGCGCGGATCTCGTCATACAGGCGCTCGCGTCGCACCGAACTGAGTGTCTTCGAATCAGCCAGTCCCTTGACCGGGTGGCGGTCGTCGAGAATCACGGCCGCTGCCAGAACGGGTCCGGCCAGGGGGCCGCGCCCGGCCTCATCGACACCCGCGAGCAGGCCCGCTCGACCACCCATCAGGGCGACCTGCTCAGCCTTTGAGTACCTGCGCGATCGCATCGGCCGCCAGTCGTGAGGTGTCGCGCAGCAAGTCCTGATGCAACTGCATGAAGCGCTCCTGCAAAGCGATGATTCGCGTGGGTGCGTTCCCGGCGGCATCCAGCCAGGCCAACACCGCGTCGGCCAGGGCGCGTGGGGTCGCCGCGTCCTGCAACAACTCCGGGACGACGAATTCCTGGCACAAAATGTTCGGCAACCCAACCCAGGGTTGGAGCCGCCTGCGGCGCATGATCTCCCAGGACAAAGTGCTCATGTGGTAGGCGATCACCATTGGACGTTTGAACAGGGCCGCCTCCAGAGTTGCGGTGCCGCTGGCAATCAGCGTGACATCGCACGCCGCCAACACCGCGTGCGACTGGCCCTGCACGACCTGCCATGCACCGGAAAAGCCGCTGCTGCGTGCAGCCTGTTCAATGGCGGGCACCAAGGCCGGCAAGGTTGGCACTACAAATTTTGTAGCAGGCAACGCTTTGTGGATAAGCTCTGCAGCCTGAAAAAACCTCCAGGCAAGATGTTCAATTTCGCCTCTGCGGCTACCCGGCAACAGTGCCACTACACGCTCGGCGGTGCTCAATCCCAACGCTGCTCTGGCGCCCAGACGATCGGGCTGCATGCCAATCAGTTGTGCCAGCGGGTGGCCAACATAGGTGGCCGCCACACCGTGGCGCGCCAGCAG
Organism: Pseudomonadota bacterium; assembly: GCA_021812315.1. Taxonomy (GTDB): domain Bacteria; phylum Pseudomonadota; class Gammaproteobacteria; order Burkholderiales; family Burkholderiaceae_C; genus Rhodoferax. The sequence goes on along the minus strand of JAKANU010000028.1, from coordinate 11,003 downwards.
CGCTGGCTCAAACGGGAAAATGCACAGCACATGGTCGGCGCTCGATCTCAATTTCTTCACACGCTGGGCGCGCCATGCCCAAACCGAAGGTGACACGAAATGCACCGTCCTGATGCCCTGAGCACGCAACGCAGCCTCCAGGCCCAGATTGAAATCAGGCGCATCAACGCCGATGAAAACGTCTGGTCGCGAACTCAGCAGCCGGGTCTTGAGCTGATTGCGAATCGCCAGCAAACCGCGGTATCGCAACCATACATCCCAGCCATAACCGTGCAACGCCAGCTGATCCTGAGCCCACCAGGCATCGAAGCCGCGACGACACATTTGCGGCCCGCCGATGCCGGCGGCGCGCATGCTCGGCCAGCGCTCGCGCAGCCCGTCAAGGAGCACTCCGGCGAGCAAGTCGCCCGAGGCCTCGCCAGCAACCATGGCAAAACTCGTCGCAGACCCGGTGCGGGCCGATGGCACATCCTGTATCGACACGCCGGGCTGACTCATGGAGCGGCAAGGCTCAGCGAACAATCCCGCGTTGCGGCGCGACTTGCTCTAAAAACGATAGCATCAAATGCACGTCTGTTGCCGATTGCGGACTAGTTTCAAGAAGTGCTTGAATGCGTTCACGAGCCGCCTTCAGCGTCAGATCCGAGCGATACAAGGCCCGATGCATGGCCTTCACGCAGGCCAGACGTTCGCTGGAGAAGTCGCGCCGACGCAGGCCCACGCTGTTGACACCACGCATCACCAGCGGGTTGCCGTCGACCAGCATGAACGGCGGCACGTCCTGTGACACTGCGCTGGCAAAACCGATCATGGCATGAGCACCCACCTTGACGAACTGGTGAATGCCGGTAAGCCCCCCGACAGTCACCCAGTCGTCCAGGCGCACGTGTCCGCCCAAGGTCGTGTTGTTGGCAAGCGTCGTGTTGGAGCCGATCCGGCAATCGTGTGCAATGTGCGTATAGGCCATGATCCAGTTGTCGTCGCCGATGCTCGTTACGCCGCGGTCGCCGGGTGAACCAATATTGAATGTGCAGAACTCGCGAATCGTATTGCGTTCGCCGATCACCAGCGCACACGGCTCACCGCCATACTTCTTGTCCTGGGGTATGGCGCCCAGCGAATTGAACTGGAAAATCCGGTTATCGCGGCCAATCGTGGTGCGTCCCTCGATCACGCAGTGCGCCCCAATGGTCGTGCCGGCCCCGATCCGCACCTGCGGACCAATGATGGTGTAGGCGCCGACGCTCACCGAATCGTCGACTTCGGCCGCCGCGTCTACCACGGCGCTGGCATGAATGAGGCCCACAACAAATCCTCAGGTGATGGTGCGCATGGCGCAGGTCAATTCAGCTTCAACAGCGAGCTCGCCTTCGACACTGGCGCGCGTCTTGAACTTGAAAATGCCCGACTTGCTGCGCAGCAGTTCGGCCTCGAGAACCAATTGGTCTCCGGGTTCCACAGGTCGCTTGAAGCGCGCCGCGTCAATCGCCGCGAAATAGTACACCGTGTCGTCGCTGGGCGAGGCATCCATCGCGTCAAACGACAGCAGCGCTGCGGCCTGCGCCAGCGCTTCGAGCATCAGCACACCGGGCATGACCGGTCGGCGCGGGAAGTGGCCTTCGAAGAACGGCTCATTGATGGTCACGTTCTTCAATGCCTTGATGCGCTTGCCCTTGTCAATCTCGACGACACGGTCCACCAGCAGGAACGGATAGCGGTGCGGCAACTGCTTGAGAATGCGGTGGATGTCCATCATGATTGCTTTGTCAGGTTGAGGGTGGGCAGGCATCACCGGGTCGGGGCCTTCTCCAGCGCCCGAATGCGCTCCCGCAATCGATACAGTTGCTTGAGTGAAACGGCGTTCTTCTCCCAGAGCGCATTGTCGTCGATCGGAAAGAAACCGCTATAGTGTCCAGGTCTGGTAATGGAGCGCGTGACCACGCTGGCTGCAGAAATAGTGACGTGGTCGGCGAGCGAGAGATGGCCGAGCACGATGGCGCCACCACCGATCGTGCAATGCGCGCCGATCACGGCACTGCCTGCGACACCAACGCAGCCGGCCAGCGCCGAGTGCCGGCCAATGCGCACGTTGTGGCCGATCTGAATCAGGTTATCGAGCTTGACGCCGTCTTCAATGAGCGTATCTTGCAGAGCGCCGCGGTCGATGCAGGTGTTGGCACCGATTTCAACATCATCACCAACGCGCACCGCTCCCAACTGCTCGATCTTCTCCCAGCGACCGGCATCAGACGCAAAGCCAAAACCGTCGGCACCGATGACCACCCCCGGATGCAGCAGGCAGCGCTGGCCAATGATGCAATCCTCGCCAACCGTGACCCGCGAGCGCAGTTCCGTGCCGGCACCGATGCGTGCACCGCGTTCAACCACGCACAAAGGCCCCACACGCGCCGTCGGATCCACCCAGGCCCCGTCCTCGATCACGGCGCTGGGATGCACGCCAGGCGCCCGCGCGCCTCCGAGGCGACGCTTCCACAGTTGCGTGACGCGCGCAAAATACAGATAAGGTTGATCCGAGACGATGCAGGCGCCACGCTCGAGCGCCACTTCGCGATGGGTCGCGCTGACGATGACACAGGCTGCGTTCGAGTTCGCGAGCTGGCTCTCGTACTTGGGGTTCGCCAGGAAACTCAGTTGCCCGGGGCCGGCGCTCTCCAATGGCGCAAGGCCCTCGATAAGCAGTTCGGGCTCACCGTGCAGTTCGCCTCCAAGCAGTTCGACAATGGAACGCAGTGGCAGGCTCACGCTGCAAGCCCGCCCCGGCCTATTTGGCGCTACCGGCGTTCAACGCCTTGATCACCTTGTCGGTGATGTCGTGCTTCGGGTTGATGTAGACGGCTTCCTGAAGGATCAGGTCATATTTCTCTGATTCGGCCACCTGCTTGACAACCTTGTTGGCACGCTCAAGAACTTGTTGCAACTCTTCATTCTTTCTCGAGTTCAGATCTTCCTGAAATTCCCGGCGCTTGCGCTGAAACTCGCGATCCTGATCCACCAGCTGCCTTTGGCGCAAGGCACGCTGCCCCTCGGGAAGGGTGGGTGCCTCACGCTCGAACTTGTCCACTGCCGACTTCAACGTAGCGCCCAGGTCGATGACTTCCTTCTCACGTTTGGCGAATTCCTGTTCCAGTTTGACCTGGGCTGCCTTGGCCGTATTCGCTTCCTTGAATATTCGGTCGGTACTGACAAACCCAACACGGAATTCCTGCCCCTGCGCCAGCCCATAGACCAGTAGTCCCCCCAGCATGAGACCCGCAACGCACCGACGTAAGAAATGGTTCATTAGAAATTCGTCCCAATCTGAAATTGCATGTTCTGTATTTTATCGCCGTCAAAACTCCTGATCGGCTTGGCAAACGCCAGGCGCAATGGGCCCACCGGTGATATCCAGCTCACACCAACGCCCACCGAGGCACGCATGCTATTGGCGTTTTCATTGATCGCGTCCGGGCCGGCCACTGCGCCGACGTCGATAAACGCGTACATTCTGAGCGTTCGGTCGTTGCCCGTGCCCGGAAATGGCGATAGCAACTCGGCGTTCAGATTGATCTTGCGTGATCCGCCAAGCGCCACGCCACTGGCATCCTGCGGCCCCAGACTGCCCTGCTCGAAACCCCGCACCGAACCCAGGCCACCGCCAAAGAATTTCTTGAACACCGGAAACGCGCGATCACCGGGCGCCATGCCCCAGCCCAGTTCTCCGTTGAGCGCGACCGTAAGCTGCTTGTTCAGTGGCACATACTGCTGGTACTGATAGGAGGCCCGCAGGAACCGCGCCTCACCCGCTGGTGACCACTCGGCGTAGAAGCGCTGGTACTGCCCGGAGTTGGGCGACAGCGCGCTGTCCCGGCTATCGCGTGACCAGCCCGCGGTCAGAGGAACTGCCACGCTGGTGTAGCCATACTGATTGGCATACGCCATATAGGAAGTCGGCAAAGCAGTCCCTGGCACGATGACCGTCTTTTCCACCCCGGCACCAAAATATACGGTGTCACTCTCAGTAAAAGGCACGCCAAACCGGACACTGCCTCCCGACGACACAAGTTGGTAATAGTTCTGGTCCTGATATGGACTGGCGGTACGGTGATAGACATCCAGAGTCCGCGACACGCCATCGGGCGTGAAGTACGGGTCGGTGGTATTGAAAACAATCACGCGGTTGATCTTGCTGGTATTGATCTGCACGCCAAGCGAGTTTCCCGAACCAAAGGCGTTGTCCTGTTTGAGGCCAAATGACAGGCCCAGACCATCGGCGCTGGAATACCCGGCACCCAGGGTCAGGCTGCCGGTCGGCTTGTCCACCACATTGATGGTCAGGTCGACCTGGTCAGGGGAGCCCGGCACCTCCGCGGTCTCGATCGCTACCTCTTTGAAATAGCCCAGGCGGTCCACGCGATCGCGCGAGAGCTTGATCTTTTCCCCGTCATACCACGACGCCTCGAATTGCCTAAATTCCCTGCGCACCACCACGTCACGCGTGCGGCTGTTGCCAACGACGTTGATCTTGCGCACATAGGCACGACGCGACGGGTCGGCCATCAGGGTCAGCGACACGCGGTTGTTGGCCCTGTCGATCTCCGGGCGCGCCTCGACACGGGCAAAAGCAAAACCAAAATTGCCGAAGTAATCGGTGAAGGCCTTGGTAGTTTTGGCGATTTCTTCGACGTTGTAGGCCTGCCCGGGGCGAATCGTCACCAGCGATTTGAACTCGTCGTCCTTTCCGAGGAAATTACCCTCAAGCTTGACGCCACTGACCACGAAGCGCTCGCCCTCGGTCACGTTGATGGTGATGGTGATGTCCGTCTTGTTCGGCAAGATGGCGACCTGGGTGGAATCGACGCGGAACTCCATATAGCCGCGCGTCAAATAATACGAGCGCAGGGTTTCGATGTCGGCGTTGAGCTTGGCGCGCGAGTATCGATCCGACTTGGTGTACCAACTCAGCCAGCCACCCGTGTCAAGATCGAACAAGCCGCGCAGCGTCGATTCGCCAAAGGCGTGATTCCCGACCACACGGATTTCGCTGATCCTGGCGGGTTCGCCTTCGACCACGGTAAACATCAGGTTGACCCGGTTGCGCTCGACCGGCGTCACCGTGGTCACCACCTCGGCCGCGTACAGGCTGCGATTGATGTACTGGCGCTTGAGCTCTTGCTCTGCACGGTCGAGCTGAGCCTTGTCAAATGGGCGTCCATCCGACAGCCCGACGTCGCGCAGCGCCTTTTTCAACACATCCTTGTCGAATTCCTTGGTCCCGACAAAATCGACATCGGCCACGGTCGGACGCTCTTCGACGATGATCACCAGCACGTCGCCATTGACTTCGATGCGCACGTCCTTGAACAGGCCCAGATCAAACAGGGCACGAATCGCCGCCGATCCCTTTTCATCGTTGTAGACATCGCCCACGCGGACCGGCAGCGACACAAAGACAGTTCCCGGTTCGACCCGCTGCAGGCCCTCGATACGAATATCGCGCACCGCGAACGGCGTCACCGCCCACGCCACATCGACCGCGAAAGCCAAGCAACACGCCAAAGCGACCAGGGAGCGGGGACGAAAGCGAGTGAATTGCATGTTTACGTTCTAAGTAGTCAAACCAGTGAAATAGCCGGTACCCGAAGGTTAGCCCAAAAGGCGGATCAGATCGTTGTACAGCGCGATCGCCATCATCAACACCAGCACGGCAACGCCGCCACGCTGCCAACGTTCCATCCACACATCCGAGACGGGCCGGCGCGCAATCGCCTCCCAAAGATAATACATCAGGTGACCGCCATCGAGGACGGGCAATGGCAGCAGATTCAAGACCCCCAGACTCACGCTGATCAACGCCAGGAACAGCAGATACTGCTGCCAGCCGAGCGCTGCAGACTTGCCAGCGAAGTCGGCAATGGTCAGAGGGCCGCTCAGATTCTTGATCGACGCCTCCCCGACCAGCATCTGCTTGATCATCCCCAGCGTCAGCGCCGAAACCTCTGCGGTGCGATTGAGCCCCCGCCACAGACTCTCGAGCGGGTCAAACCTCACCAGCACCATCTCGGGTGCCGCGCCGACGTAGGCACCAATCTTCCCGACCAGCAATCCGCCGTCCTGGCGCGCCTGCGGCTTGACCGGGATCTCAAGCTCGGTCGCTCCGCGGTGGATCTTCCATATCGCGCTTTGTCCCTCGCCACCAAGAACCGAGGCCCGAATCAGTCTGCGCAACTGCTGCCCGTCCGTAACTTTGGTTGATCCCACCTGACGCACCACATCGCCTTCACGCAAACCGGCTCGCTCGGCCGCCGAGCCTGCAAATACCTGGCCAATGACTGCCGACGTGTACGGTCCTTCAAGTCCGATACGTTGAAACAGGTCGGCACTGGCCTGAGCCACATCCAGCGCGCTCAAAGCCAGCCGATATTCCGTCTGGGCACTGGACCCGGCCACGCTGACCTGCAAGCGGACGTCACGTTGCTCCAGGGCCGCCCGGGTCAGCAGCCAGCGAAGATCTTCAAACGACCTGATGTCCTGCCAGGACTCTGCATCGACGCTGGCACGCTGCACACGTTCGCCTCCCGCCAGTCCCGCGGCAGCGGCAATCGACCCGGCAGGCGGGCTCGCGAGCACGGCCGCCGGAAATTGCATCCCGCTCCAATTCACCAGCGCATATAGCAGCACCGCGAGCGCCAAATTGGCAAGCGGCCCGGCTGCCACGATCGCCGCGCGCGCACCCAGGGATTGCGCGTTAAAGGCCCGATGACGCTCCTCAGGGGCGACGGGTGCCTCGCGTTCGTCGAGCATGCGCACATAGCCACCCAGTGGAAATGCGCCAATGACAAATTCCGTCGACGAACCCTCGGGACGCCAGGCCATCAGGGGTCGACCAAAGCCGATTGAAAAGCGAAGTACCTTAACCCCGCAGGCCACCGCGACCCGGTAGTGTCCGTATTCATGGATCGCAATCAGCAACCCGATTGCCAGCAGGAAGGCGGCCAGACTCAACATGCTCATTGATGGGCCCTTGATAGCTCAGCAGCCGACCCGACGCACGACGCTGCGGGCCGCATCACGCGCCAGTTCGTCGAGTGCCAGCAGGTCCTCGAGCGACGCGGGTCGACTGACCGGGACCGCCTCAAGCGACTCGAGGTTGACCTGATGAATCTGGTCGAAGCGGACCCGCCCGGCCAGGAACGCCGCGACCGCAACCTCGTTGGCAGCGTTGAGCACGGCGGTCGTGCCCGCGGGAGCCTCAAGCGCCGACCAAGCCAGCTTCAAGCCGGGAAATCGCTGTGCGTGACCATGCGCGTCAGGAGACTCGAAAGTCAGCCCCGTCATGGAAGCAAAGTCAAGTGCACTGGCGCCCGATGTGATCCGCTCGGGCCAGGACAAGCCGTAGGCGATCGGACCCCGCATGTCCGGCGTACCGAGCTGCGCCAGCACTGAATGGTCAACAAACTGCACCATCGAGTGGATCACGCTTTGCGGGTGAATGAGCACCTCGATCTGCTCGGCGCGCAGCTGAAACAGAAAATGAGCTTCGATCACCTCGAGCGCCTTGTTCATCATCGTCGCCGAATCCACTGAAATCTTGCGCCCCATGGTCCAGTTCGGATGCGCGCAGGCCTGTTGTGGTGTGACTTCTCGTAACAACGCAGGATCATGTTGCCGAAACGGCCCGCCGGAGGCGGTCAGAATGATCTTGTCGATCTGAGCCGACCAGGTCGCCGAATCCAGCGGAAGCAATTGAAATATGGCCGAGTGTTCACTGTCAATCGGCAACAGCTTGCCGCCACCCTGTGCCACCGCCTGCATGAAAAAGTCGCCGCCGACCACCAGCGCCTCCTTGTTCGACAACAACAGGCGTTTGCCGCAACGCGCGGCGCCCAGACACGAAGCCAGGCCCGCGGCACCGACGATGGCTGCCATCACGATGTCGACCCTTTCGTGCGACGCAATCATCGTGATCGCCTCCGCCCCCCAAAGAACCCGTGTGGTCGAGCCGAGCTCGCGCAACCTCTGCTCAAGCACTCGGCCGTGAGCCTCGCTGGACATGACCGCAAAACTCGGTTCGAACGCGACACATTGCCGCAGCATCAGGTCAGTTTGCGTCGCAGCACTCAAGGCAAAGACCTCGAAACGTTCGCGATGCCGGGCAATGACGTCGAGGGTATTCACGCCGATCGACCCCGTCGAGCCAAGAACGGCGATGCGCTGTTTGATTAGGTCCGCGGCTGCGTTCATCGGGCAGCCACCACCGTGTAAAGCATCATCGCCAGCGGCAAAGCCGGCAGCAGGGCGTCCACCCGATCGAGCACCCCACCGTGACCCGGCAACAGGCCGCTGCTATCTTTGACGCCGGCGCTGCGTTTGACCAACGACTCAAACAGATCACCCACAACGCTGATAGCCACCAAGAATACCACCGAGAGCAGCAACAGAACCGGGCCGGGGGCACCGGCAAGCGTGAAGAAGCTCGGCTGCTCAACTTGCAGAGCAGCGTCAACCCAGCGCCAGCCAAAGGCCAGCGCACTCGCGGCCACCATGGCGCCCCAGACACCTTCCCAGCTCTTGCCAGGACTGATCGACGGCGCGAGCTTGCCCCGGCTGAAACGCCCGCCCCAAGCCCTGCCCGAAAAATAGGCGGCGATGTCGGCGACCCAAACCAGCGCCATCACCGAAAGCAGAAAGTTGATTCCCAGCACCCTCGCCTTGGCCACGGCCAGCCAGGCCAGCCACAGCGCAAGCAGGCCCAGCGCCAGTCGCACCGATCGTGCCAATCCTGACCATGCGGGTACGCCACCGCGCAGGGCCCAGGCGCCAAGCAAAACCCAGGCCGCACCACAGACCAGCCACAGGGCAAAGAGTGGTCGCGAGGGCGCGAGCAGATCCAGCCGCCACGACAACGCGCACAGCAAGACACAAGCCAGGCCGCTTGCGACCGAGCCCGGCCGACCCAAACCATTAAGCCGCGCCCACTCCCAAGCGGCAGCGGCAATCAATACCAGCACCAGGGTAACAAACGCCGCAACGGGCCCAAGGAACAGGGTTGGCAAGAGGACGGCCAACAGAACCAGCGCCGTGATGACACGTTGTTTGAGCACAACCTCAACCCTGACCCGAGCCGAGCTTTGCGCACGGGGACGGGCCGTCAAGCTGCTCGGGGGTCCGGCCAAAGCGGCGCTCGCGCCGGGCAAACTCCTGGATCGCGCAATCGAGCTCAGCCTCATCAAATTCCGGCCACAACTTGTCGCTAAAAAAGAACTCGGAGTAGGCCGCTTGCCAAAGAAGAAAGTTGCTGATGCGCTGCTCGGCGCCGGTGCGGATCACCAGATCGGGATCGTCGACATGCGCCAACGCCATCGCTGAACTCAAGCTCGCTTCATCGATGGGTCGGCCCTGCGCGCTCACTCGCGCTGCGGCCTGAACGATGTCCCAGCGCCCACCATAATTGAAGCAGATGTTGAGGATCATGCGCGCATTGCCCCGTGTCGCAGACTCCGCGAGTTCGATGCTGGCAGCCACCTTCACCGAAAGATTGCGCCGCTCGCCAACAAAATACAGGCGCACCCCGTCAGCCTGAAGTTGCGGCAGTTCGCGCCCCAGCGCCATGACAAAAAGGTCCATCAAACCTGACACTTCTTCGGCCGGACGATTCCAGTTCTCTGAGGAAAATGCAAAAACGGTCAGGACACGTACGCCGCGCTGACCGCAGGCGCTCACGCAACGACGTAGCGAATCGACACCCTGCCTATGGCCAGCCACGCGGGGAAGAAATTTTTTCGAGGCCCAGCGCCCGTTGCCATCCATCACGATGGCGATGTGGTGTGGCACCTTGTTCATGGTTGCGCGGGCAAGGACTACACCGCCATGATGTCTTGCTCTTTGGCCGCCACCAGCCGATCAATTTCCGCGACGTGTCGGTCCGTGACTTTCTGGATTTCCGCCTCCATGCGCTTTTGATCGTCCTCGGTGGCCAACTTGTCCTTGACGGCCTTCCTGATTGCATCGTTGGCATCGCGGCGCAGATTGCGCACGGCAATCTTCGCGCTTTCGCCTTCGCCGCGCACCACTTTGGTCAACTCCTTGCGGCGCTCCTCCGACATGGCCGGCATCGGCACGCGAATCAAGTCACCCATGGACGCCGGGTTCAGACCCAAGTCGCTGTCGCGTATGGCCTTTTCGATCTTCGCGCCCATGCCCTTTTCCCAAGGCTGCACGCTGATCGTGCGCGCGTCGAGCAGCGACACATTGGCAACCTGGCTGATCGGCAACATGGCGCCGTAATAGTCCACATGGACCGAGTCAAGCAGCGCCGGATTGGCGCGGCCGGTGCGGATCTTGGTCAGGTTGTTCTTGAACGCACTGATGGCCAGATCCATCTTCACATCACCGGTGCGCTTGATTTCGGAAATCGGCATGATGTTCTCCTTGCTCAATGATTGAAACAGCACGACTTGCGCCCTGCCATTCTGACATGATCAGGCATAGACCAGCGTCCCCTCGTCCTCGCCCAGGACCACCCGCTTGAGCGCACCATGCTTGAAGATGGAAAAGACCCGGATCGGCAGTTTCTGGTCACGGCACAGGGCAAACGCGGTGGCATCCATGATGCCCAGTCCCTGCGCCATGGCGTCGTCAAACGAAATTTTCGCGTAGCGCGTCGCGTGCTGGTCCTTGCGCGGGTCGGCAGTGTAGACGCCGTCCACCTTGGTCGCCTTCAGCACCACCTGTGCGCCAATCTCGGCGCCGCGCAGCGCAGCGGCCGTATCGGTGGTAAAGAACGGATTGCCGGTGCCCGCCGCGAAGATCACCACCTTGCCTTCTTCGAGGTATTGCAGCGCTTTGGGCCTGACATAGGGCTCAACAACCTGTTCGATGCCGATTGCCGACATGACCCGCGCCATCAACCCAGCCTTGTTCATGGTGTCGCCCAGGGCCAGCGCGTTCATCACGGTGGCGAGCATGCCCATGTAATCCGCCGTCGCTCGGTCCATGCCGACCGA
>JAKANU010000292.1 GCA_021812315.1 Pseudomonadota bacterium | reverse complement strand
AAATTGGTGGCGGAGAGCCGCAGCAAGTCTGACGCAGAATCCACTCGTCAATTCGCCAGACAGCCGCATCGCTTTGTACAGATTGCGGGTTCGACAAAAGAAACGGCCATCGTCGTGCCACGTGTTTCATCTGAAAATCGGCCTTATTTGCCCGTCGATTATTTGACATCCAACTACGTGGTTGGCGACCGAAACTTCGCCCTCTACGATGCACCCCTCTGGAACCTAGCCCTCATCGCCTCGCGCCTCCACTGGGTCTGGATTGGCACAGTCTGCGTGCGGATGCGAACGGACTTTTCATACTCCAACACCCTCGGCTGGAACACCTTCCCCGTCCCCCTGCTCACCGAGCAGAACAAAGCCGACCTGACCGCCTGCGCCGAGGCCATTCTGCTGGCCCGCGAGGCGCATTTCCCCGCTACCATCGCCGACCTGTACGACCCGGACGCTATGCCGGAGAATCTGCGCCACGCCCACGAGCGCAACGACGAGGTGCTGGAGCGCATCTACATCGGCCGCCGTTTCAGGAACGACACCGAGCGGCTGGAAAAACTGTTTGAGCTTTATACGAAGATGACGGCGGCCGCCAAGGCCAAACCCGCCGTGAAAGCGGCAAGGGGGAAGAAAGCATGAGCGACAAGCCTATTGGCCTGACCCCGCCCCCCGCCGGGTATGTCGACTGGCTGGCCGATCTCAAAGGCCGTATCCACACCGCCCAGCAACGCGCCACGCTGGCGGTCAACTGCGAACTGGTGCTGCTGTATTGGCAGATCGGGCGCGACATTCTGGCACGGCAAGCAAGCCAAGGATGGGGCGCCAAGGTGATCGAGCGGCTGGCGCACGATTTGCGTGCCGCCTTTCCGGATATGAAGGGGTTTTCGCCGCGCAACCTCAAGTACATGCGCGCGTTTGCCGAAGCCTGGCCGGATGCGGAATTTGTGCAGCAGGCCGCTGCACAATTGCCCTGGTTCCACCTCTGCACCTTGCTCGACAAGCTCAAGACCCGCGAAGAGCGGGATTGGTATCTGTCCAAGGCGGTAGAACATAACTGGTCGCGTAACATTCTGGTGATGCAAATTGAAACCCGCCTGCTGGAGCGCAGCGGCACGGCGGTGACCAACTTCGAGGCCAGTCTGCCCAGGCAGCAGTCCGACCTGGCCCGCGAGTCGCTGAAAGACCCTTATCGTTTCGACTTTCTGGGCCTGACCGACGAGGCGCAGGAGCGCGAGATCGAACACGCTCTGGTGAAGCATGTCACCGAGTTTTTGCTGGAACTGGGTTCGGGCTTTGCGTTCGTCGGGCGGCAGGTGCTGCTGGACGTGGGGGGCGACGAGTTTTTCATCGACCTGCTGTTTTACCACCTCAAGCTGCGCTGCTATGTGGTAATCGAACTCAAGGGCGGCAAGTTCAAGCCCGAGCATCTGGGCCAGCTTGGGTTTTATCTGACTGCGGTGGATCGCCAGGTCAAAAGCGAGCACGACAACCCAACCATCGGCCTCTTGCTCTGCAAGAGCAAAAACAAAATCGTGGCCGAATATGCCCTGGGCGATAAAAGCCAGCCCATGGGCATTGCCGAATACAAGCTCCTCGAATCCCTGCCCGCCGAGCTGCAAACCAGCCTGCCCAGCATCGAGCAGATTGAGCGCGAGCTTGCAGGCGATGACATCTCCATGGAAGACGACGCGCAATGACCAACCTCTCCAACGCCTCCAACACCTCCAACGCCTGCACCGTGCCATCGGTGTCCATTGCCACGGCGCGCACCGGCGCATCCAGCAAGGCCAACGCGCTGGGCATGCGCGCCATGCAGGAGCGCGCCTATGCCAAGCGCGGCGAGCAGTATCTACTGATCAAATCGCCCCCGGCATCCGGCAAATCCCGCGCGCTCATGTTCATTGCTCTGGACAAGCTCAACAACCAGGGCTTGCGGCAGGCCATCATCGTGGTGCCCGAGCGCTCCATCGGCGGCAGCTTTGCCGATGAACCCCTGAGCCAGTACGGTTTCTATTGGGATTGGCAGGTGGCACCGCAGTGGAACCTGTGCAACGCTCCTGGCGTAGACGAGCCACGCGCGGCCAAGTCCAAGGTGGACGCGGTGCGGAAGTTTTTGGCAAGTACCGACAAGGCGCTGGTCTGCACCCACGCCACCTTCCGCTTTGCGGTGGAAGAGCTGGGCATCGAAGCATTCGACAACCGTCTGATTGCCATCGACGAGTTCCATCACGTTTCCAGCAACCCGGACAACAAGCTGGGGGGCCAGCTCGGTGCGTTCATCGCCCGCGACAAGGTGCATCTGGTGGCCATGACGGGCTCCTACTTCCGTGGCGACAGCGAGGCGGTGCTGGCCCCGGCGGATGAAGCCCGGTTCGAGACGATCACCTATACCTACTACGAGCAGCTCAATGGCTACATCTGGCTCAAGTCGCTGGACATCGGCTACTTCTTCTATACGGGCCGGTACGTGGACGCCGTTGCGAAGGTGCTGGACCCGTCCCTCAAGACCATCGTTCACATCCCCAATGTCAACTCGCGCGAGAGCCTGCAAGACAAGGAACGCGAAGTGAATGAGATCATGCAGGCGCTGGGCGAATGGAAGGGCATTGATCCGGCCACCGGGTTCCACCAGATACAAACCACGAACGGCGGCACGCTGAAGGTGGCAGACCTCGTGGACGACAGCGACCCGGCCAGACGTTCCCGCGTGCTGGCGGCACTGAAAGACCCTGCGCAGAAGGACAACCGCGACCATGTGGACGTCATCATCGCGCTGGGCATGGCGAAAGAAGGGTTCGACTGGATCTGGTGCGAACATGCACTGACCATTGGCTACCGCAGCAGCCTGACCGAAATCGTGCAGATCATCGGCCGCGCCACCCGCGATGCCGAGGGCAAGGAACGGGCGCGCTTCACCAATCTGATTGCCGAACCCGCAGCGGAACAAGCTGCTGTGGCCGAGGCGGTGAATGACATGCTCAAGGCCATTTCCGCCAGTCTGCTGATGGAACAGGTGCTGGCCCCGCGATATGAGTTCACGCCGAAAAACAACGGCCCGAAAGAAGGCTTTGATTACGGGGCAGATGGTTATCAGCCAGGCCGCAGCAATGTAGGCGTGAATGAAAGCACCGGTCAGTACCACGTCGAGATCAACGGGCTGGCCACGCCGGGAACCCCTGAAGCCACCCGCATCTGTAAAGAAGATTTGAACGAAGTCGTCACCAGTTTCCTGCAGGACAAGATGGTGCTGGAGCGCGGTCTGTTCGACCAGGAAAACACCTTGCCCGAAGAACTCACCCAATTGCACATGGGCAAAATCGTGCGCGAGCGTTACCCGGAATTGAACGAGGCCGATCAGGAGGCCATTCGTCAGCATGCCATCGCTGCCATGAACATCACCCAACAGGCCAAGTTGGCGTTAGCCCAGGCCGATGCCAATGGCGGCGGCACGGAGCAAGGCAGTACGGCCCTGCTGGATGGAGTGCGCAAGTTCGTCAATGTGCGCGACCTGGACATTGACTTGATTGATCGCATCAACCCCTTCGACGCCGCCTACGCGGTGCTGGCGAAAGCGATGGATGAGAAATCACTGCGCCAGGTTCAGGCCAGCATTGCCGCCAAAAAGGTGAGCATTCCCGAAGACGAAGCCCGCGAGCTGGCAAAACGCGCCCTGCTGTTCAAGAATGAACGTGGCCGACTGCCGGATATCCACTCCGCCGACGCATGGGAGAAGCGCATGGCCGAGGGCGTGGCCGCGCTGGCGCGT
>JAKANU010000291.1 GCA_021812315.1 Pseudomonadota bacterium | reverse complement strand
GATGGAGCGGGGTTCTCCGTTGCGCGAGCCGGATCCGGGCGGTTCGAGAGGTATGGCACGCGGCTATCGATGCATCTGATGGCACAGCCTGCCGCGGTGACCCAGGTCTTGAGCGACGCAGCACTCCGGCATATCGGCTTCTGGCCGAGGTTCCTGCTGGCCTGGCCCGAGCCGATGCAACCAAGGAAGTATCGCCCTTTCCATCCAGAGACGATGCCGTCCATCGTGGCGTACTGGCAGCGCTGTAACGATCTCCTGCGCCTGCCGTTGCAGGATGACAATGACAAGCTCCCTCTGCTCGAGCTTGATGAGGGTGCGGTCGCCGTCCTGGCGCCATTCCTGGAGGAATGCGAACGACGATCCCGTCGTGGGGATTGGCAACCGATCAGGCCGTTTGGTCTGCGTGGTTCCGAGCTTGCCGCCCGCATCGCGGGTGTCCAGACGGTCTTCGCGGGCAGTGACTTGATCGACTCGGAGAGCGCAGAGCGGGCCATCGTCCTGGTGCGCCACTCATTGAGCAAATGGCAAGCTGCCACAGAAGGAGGTCATGCCGACCCGGTGGTCGAGCAAGCCTTGGCTATGTATCGGTGGCTGCTGGATCACGGCAAGCCTATCAGATTGTGCGATATGTTGCGTTTGGGCCCTGCCGCCTTGCGGAGCAAAAGCCGACGCGATGCCGCGCTCGATCGCCTGGCGGAAGCGGGCTTGGTTGCGGTTCTCGGTGGCATGGTGAGCGCCAGGCCACTGAATGAAGTGACTGCGAACCCTGCGAACGACGCGAAAAACCGCGCTGCCACGGACGATTCGAGCGATATGAGTGAGTGCGAAAGCTGCGAAACGGGAAGGTGATCTTCGCAGGAGTCGCATTCCAACGCTTTTCTGGAACGGCCGGTAGAGTAAGAGGTATTCGCAGTTTCGCGTGTTTCGCGGCGGTACGGCGCAAGTTTCGGTTGATGAGATGGGCTGGCCGGTGATATATTCCCCGCCACAGGTAAGGGTGTTTGTGGCCTTGTAGGGAGGCTGGCAGTTACCCCCCCCCCCCGAAAATCAACGTCTCAAGGGCAATCGCAGGCGTGTTGGCGGGGTTTTTTTGAGTGGAGAGGCGGGTTGGTGGATCAATTCATCCGGAATAAAAAAGAACGGCTTCACGACAATGATGAACGCAAACCGCTGAGCGAGGGTTCAGAGGGTAATGGTCTTGCCCATGCGTCTTCATCCCCTATTGCCATCGTCGGCGTCGCCTTTCGTTTTCCTGATGATCTGGGTGACGAGACCGGTTTTTGGGATGCGCTGAGGCAAAAGCGTGACCTGGTGACCCAGGTTTCCGAGGATCGCTGGGCCGTTGCCGAACTTCAACACGAGAAGCGATCCGAATCCGGCCGCAGCATCACCTTCTCGGCGGGCGTTCTTTCCCGTATCGATGAGTTTGATGCCGGTTTCTTCGGCATTTCGCCCCGCGAGGCGGCGTGGCTCGATCCGCAGCAGCGTCTTCTCCTCGAATTGTCCTGGGAGGCCATGGAGAACGCCGGAGTGCCGCCTTCCTCCCTGGCCGGCAGCGATTGCGCCGTCTATGTCGGCATCTCCAGTCTCGACTACGGCACCCGCGGGCTCGACGATCTTGCCTCCATGTCCTCGCACTCGATGACCGGCAACACCCTCAGCCTCGCCGCCAACCGTCTTTCCTATGTATTCGACCTGCACGGCCCCTCTTTGGCCATCGATACTGCCTGCTCATCTTCCCTGGTTGCGCTGCATCACGCCTGCCGGGCCTTGCAGGCCGGCGAGGCCAGCGCCGCGCTGGTCGGCGGCGTAAATCTGTTGCTGCATCCCTACCCCTTCGTCGGATTCACCAAGGCATCGATGCTGTCCGCCGATGGCCGTTGCAAGGTCTTTGATGCCGAGGGCAACGGCTATGTACGCGCCGAAGGCGGGGCGGTACTCCTGCTCAAGCCGCTCGATCGCGCGATTGCGGACGGCGACCCCATCCAGGCGGTGATCCTGGCTACGGGTGTCAATGCCGACGGCGCGCGCAAGACGGGTATCACCATCCCCAGCCGGGAAGGGCAAGCCGAGCTCATGCGCAGCGTGCTTGCCAAGAGTGGGCTTGACGCACAGGACGTCGATTTCATCGAGGCCCACGGCACGGGCACGGCGGTGGGCGACCCCATCGAAACGGCGGCGATCGGCGCGGTCTATGGCCGGGGACGTGAACGACCGCTGCCCATCGGCTCGGTCAAGGCCAATCTTGGGCACATGGAAGCAGCCTCCGGCATGGCGGGCCTTATCAAGACGATCCTGGCGCTCAAACACCGTGCCCTGCCGCCGCAGATTCACCTTGAGACGCCCAACCCGCACATCGATTTTGCCGGCCTGAACCTGCAACCGGTGACCGAGTACCTGCCGCTTGCAAAAGACAAGCCGCTGATCGCCGGGGTCAATTCCTTCGGCTTTGGCGGGGCCAACGCCCATGTCCTGTTGCAGGAGTACCGGCAGGAGGAGGGCAGGGCCTTTTCACCTGAAAAACTGCCCCCGCTCTTTTTGTCCGCACGATCCGAGGCCGTCCTCAAGGCGCTGGCAGGGCGCTACGCCGGGTTACTTACCGGCAAAACCTCTGCGGAGTTCTATGACATCGCCTATGCCGCCGCCTATCGGCGCGACCGCCTGGAAAAACGCCTCGGGTTGCAGGTCGGCACGATTGCTGAGGCCGTCGAAAAACTGACGGCTTATTCCCAAGGCGAAATGCCGGCTGGTCTTGCGATGGAACAGGCCTTGCCCCAGCCAGGCGCCGTCGCCTTCGTCTATTCCGGCAACGGCGCCCAGTGGATCGGCATGGGGCGGCGCCTGCTCGCGGAGTCAGCCCGTTTTGCCGAAATGCTGGCCGACCTCGATACCCGGATGCAGCCGGTCGCCGGGTTTTCCATGCTCGCCGAATTGCAGGCCGAGGGCGAGGCCTCCCGGCTCGACGATACGACCATTGCCCAGCCTTTGCTGTTTGCCATCCAGGTCGCGCTCACGGAGTTGTTGAAAGAACAAGGCGTGGAACCGGCGGCCGTCGCCGGGCATAGCGTCGGCGAGGTGGCCGCCGCCTGGGCCGCCGGGGCGTTCGATCTCGATGATGCCATCCGGGTGATCGTCGCCCGCAGCCGGGCGCAAGGCGAGACGCGCGGCACCGGACGCATGGCAGCGGTCGGGCTCTCGGCGCAGGCCATGCAGGCGCTGCTGGCCGGGTTGGAAGGCGAGCCCGATGTCACGATTGCGGGCATCAACAGCCCGAACAACGTGACCCTCTCCGGCAGCCTGTCCGATCTGGAGCGCCTCCAGGCCCAACTAGCGCCTCAAGGGGTCTTTTTCCGCCTGCTCGATCTAAACTACGCCTTCCATAGCCAGCACATGGACCCGATCGAGAGGCGTCTGCTCGAAAGCCTTGCCGGGCTGAAGCCCAGGTCTTCGGAGGGCATCACCTTCGTATCCACGGTCACCGGCAACGCGCTTGACAGTGGGCAACTCGATGCCGGCTACTGGTGGCGCAATGTGCGCGAGCCGGTGCGCTTTGCCGACGCCATCGTCCGGCTGGCCGATCTCGGCTGCCGTGTCTTTATCGAAATCGGCCCGCATGCCATCCTGCAGCGCTATATCGGCGAATGCCTGGCTGCTACCGGGATCGAGGGGCGGGTGCTGCCGACGCTGCACAAAGAGAGCGATGGTCTTGACCGCATCGTCGAGACGGTCCTACGCGCCCATCTATTGGCCGAAAAGCTCAATCTCG
>JAKANU010000290.1 GCA_021812315.1 Pseudomonadota bacterium | reverse complement strand
GGCATCATTGGCAGCGTGTTGATCAGCTTTGTCAGTGCTGCCGGGATGCCCTCGCCGCTGTCGCACATGTCTGGCGTCGGCGCCCCGGCAGGCATCAGCATCAACACACCCAAGGGCGAGGTCAAGATTTCCGGGCAGGCCAGCCCGTCCGGCAATGCGGGCGATGCCAGCATGACGATCAAGACCAATGAGGGCGAAGTCAAGATTGATGTGAAGAGCATGGAAGAATTCGCCAAGAAGATGGAAGCCCTTGCGGCCGAGCAAGAAAAGGCAGCCAAGAAGGAATAGCCGGGCCGCAGCGGCCCTTTCAAAGCTCGGCAAGGACCCGCAACACGTCCTCGCCGTAGGTTTGCATTTTCTTCTGGCCTATGCCGCTGATGCCTTGCAAATCCTCGAGCGACCGCGGGCAACGCTGCGCAATCGCCTCGAGCGTGGCATCGTGGAAGATCACATACGCCGGCAAATTGTGCTCTCGCGCCACATGCGCGCGCCAGGATTTCAGGGCCACGAACCGGTCGTGGCCCGGCTTGTCGAGGCCAGGCGCGGCCCGGATTAAAGCAGTGCGAACCGGCCGGTCCGGGCGGGCACCTGGTCTGGCGGCCGACTGGCGCAGCCTAATGGGAACTTCACCCCTGAGGATGCTGCGGGCCGCTTGCGCAAGCGTCAGTGTGTTGAAGTCGTGGGGATTGATACTCAGCGCCCCGATGCTGATCAACTGGCGCAGCACGCCGCGAAGTTGTCTTTCGCTGTAGCTCGCGCCAACACCAAAGGTACTGAGCCCGCGATGACCGTGCTGCTCGACCTTCTCAGTGGTCTTGCCGCGCACGACGTCGATGATGTGGCCGGTGCCAAAGCCAATGTCATTGAGTTGCCGGATGCGGTAAACGGTGCTGAGCAGCATGCGCGCGGCGTCGGTCCCGTCCCATAACGCCGGGGCGCTCAGGCAGTTGTCGCAATTGCCGCAGGGTTTACTCGCCTCACCAAAGTACTGCAGCAGGCGAACACGCCTGCAATCGGTCGCCTCGGCCAGGGCGAGCAGGGTGTCAAGCTTGCCACGCAAGCCCTGCTTGTGTTCTTCTGCCGCGGTGCTTTCTTCAATCATCCGGCGTTGGTTGACCACGTCGTTGAGGCCGTAGCACATCCAGGCGTCGGCCGGTTTGCCGTCGCGCCCGGCGCGTCCCGTTTCCTGGTAGTAGCCCTCGATGTTCTTGGGCATGTCCAGATGGGCGACAAAGCGCACATCGGGTTTGTCGATGCCCATGCCAAAGGCGATGGTCGCCACCATCACCATGCTCTCGGCAGCCAGAAACCGGTTCTGATTCGATTGCCTGAGCCCGGCGTCGAGCCCGGCGTGATAGGGCAGCGCCGCGATTCCCCGTTCGCAAAGGATCCGCGCGACATCGTCCACCCGACGTCTGGACTGGCAGTAGACGATGCCCGACTCGCCCGCGTGTTCGCTGCCGATGAAGTGCAACAACTGCCCGATGGCATCGTGTTTCTCGACGATGGTGTAGCGGATGTTGGGCCGGTCACAACTGCTGACGAACTGCCGGGCGCGCTGCAGTTGCAGCCGCTCCAGGATATCGCTGCGCGTGAGGGCGTCGGCGGTGGCGGTAAGCGCCATGCGTGGTACCGAAGGATAGCGCTCGTGCAGCACGGTCAGCGCGCCGTACTCGGGTCGAAAATCGTGACCCCATTGGCTCACGCAGTGCGCCTCGTCGATGGCAAACATACTGAGCAGACCACGCTCGTGCAGGGAATCGAGTCGGGCCAGGAACCCGGCTGTGGTCACGCGCTCGGGGGCGGCATAAAGCAGGGTGATAGCGCCGTGCAACAGTTGGCGTTCGATCTGACCGGCCTCTTCGGTGCTCTGACTCGAATTCAGAAAGGCAGCATCCACGCCCGCTTCATGCAGTGCGCCCACCTGATCGTGCATCAGTGCAATCAGCGGCGAAATCACCACCGTGACGCCGTGCCCGGCGCGAGCCCGTGCGATCGCCGGAATCTGATAGCACAGGGACTTGCCGCCGCCTGTGGGCATCAGCACCAGAGCATCGCCGCCTGCCACCACATGCTCGATGATGGCTTGCTGCGGGCCGATGAAGTCTTCGTAGCCGAACACTTGTTGCAGGATGGAGTGGATGGTCAATGCGCGATTTTGATGTTGGTGGATGGTTGGGCGCATTTTCGCCTGATGTTGGGGCATCGCCGACAAGCAGTCCCGCACTTGGACCGACCCGACCGTTGCAAATTGGGAGCAAAGTTATGACGCCAAAGACGGTATTGAGGTGCCGACACGGTGGCGTTTTAGCAATGTAAGGCTTATGCAGCAAGCGTTTAGGGCTATTAAATTGATAGCGCACGGTGAACAATGCGGACTAGGGCGCAGATTCGACTGGGGGTGGCGCGCTGCGCGATTTGGGGTCGTAACCTTGGTGACCCAGCTTGACCTGAACTCAAAACCCAGCCGTCAACAGGGCGCTGTAGGTGGGTGTACCATCATCGGGTAAGCTTGTTGGGCAAGGACGCCTTAGTGTTGACGGGGCAATTTATGAAGGCCACTGAGATAATTTTCAAGAAGTTTGCAGGCGTTGATGATCCCAGGCGAATGGTCGTTTGGGCGTTGGCCGTGTGTTGGGCCCTATTTGCAATGCCTGCGTGGGCTGGGGAACGCATTCTTTTAGGTAACGCGCAGGCGGGCGCACTGGCGGCCAGTGTAGATCCAGTTGAAATCCAAAGTCTGAACCAGTTGCGTCAGAGAGCGTCGGTTGGTGGCACTGCGCGTGTCATTGTCGGTGTGCGTGCTGCCTTTGCACCCGAGGGTCGGCTGGCAGCGGCGGAGGTTTTTCAGCAGCGCAGCGAAATTGCGGCGGCGCATCTTGCGGTGTTGGATAAGGTAGTTTCGCTCAAACAAGACCAGCAAAGGGTCAAGCGCTTTGAGAGCGTGCCATTTATGGCCATGGAGGTCACTCCAGCCGAATTGGAGGCGCTGGCGTCCCTTCCAGAGGTCACTTCCATTAAAGAAGATCGCATAGCGAAAGCGCATTTGGCCCAAAGTGTTCCCCTCATTGGCGGTGTGGCTGCCTGGGCCAGTGGCTACACCGGTGCCGGGGTCAAGGTCGCCATTCTGGATACTGGGGTTGACAAGACCCATCCGTTCTTGGCTGGCAAGGTGGTGTCGGAAGCTTGCTATTCGACGAACGATGGTCCCACTGGCGCTTCGACCATTTGCCCGGGGGGCGTGACATCATCCACGGCGGCAGGCTCTGCCTTGCCCTACTCCTCAGGCGTTTGTCCGGTCGGTGAGTGTGATCACGGCACCCATGTTGCAGGGATAGCGGCTGGCAATGGAGCGGGTCCGCCCGGTGTTGGCTTTTCTGGCGTGGCCAAGGACGCGTCGGTAATCGCCATTCAGGTGTTCTCCCGGTTTACCCCGGCGGCATGTGGTAGTGCGTCACCCTGTGCCATGAGCTTTGAGTCCGATCAGATATTGGGGTTGGAACGGGTGTTGGCGCTAAGCGGAAGCTACAGCATTGCTGCCGTCAACATGAGCCTTGGTGGCGGCAACTACAGCAGCCAGAGCGTTTGTGATGCTGCCAGTCCGGGCACAAAAGCCGCGATTGATAATCTGCGTGCCGCCAACATAGCCACCGTGATTTCCTCTGGAAATGCGGGGTATAGCGCAAGCATGAGCGCACCCGCCTGCATTTCCAGCGCAATCAGTGTGGGTGCGACGTGGGACGTGGCGGGATCGAGCAATACATGCAACG
>JAKANU010000289.1 GCA_021812315.1 Pseudomonadota bacterium | reverse complement strand
ACGCTGGTACTCAAGCTGGTCGAGCGATTTCCCCTCATCATCAACATCGGTGCCGCGGTGCTCGCATTGACTGCAGCCAAGATGATCATCAGCGAACCCTTGCTCGAGTCCTGGTACCGCGCCGACGCGCTGTCGCTGTCTCAAGCCGGCCGCGAACTGGTCGTATGGGTAACTTATGCCTTCTGCATAGGCGGCGTGCTGGCCGCTGGATGGTGGGCCAGCCGTCACGCACACGCCGGCAGAGCCCGAACCTTCGGACACGGACAGACATGAATACGCGCCCAGCCACGACGGTGAAGCAGCGCCGCCTGAGCCACCACTTTCACGCTTGCCAACGACACAAGGAGAATGCCATGGACACGATCATTGCCTACGTTGACGACGCCGCCTACGCGTTGCGGATGATCACGCCGCTGCTGGCGAACGCTCCGACCGCGCCGCCGGTTCGCTGGATCCTGGTCGGGTGCGCACCGCGGCTTTCCCGCCACGTCAGCCGCTGGGTCACGGAGTCAGCGCGGCAGAGCTGGCGTGGCGTGTGGGCGCGCAAGATTTTCGACAGCCTTGCGCCCTTGATGCAAGGCGCGGGCGACATCGTCATCACCAGGATCGCGCAACAGCCCTTGTGCGATTTGACCGAGTCATTGCAGAACCAGTATCGCGGTGCCAAGGTCCTTGACGCGCGTCGACCCAAGTTCGGACAGGACCTGGCCCCGGTCACGCGCCAGCAATACCAGGAGCCGACCGACAAAATGGGGTACGCCGCCATCGTCGCAGGCGCCGCTTTGCTGATTGCCGCCGACTGAGGCACACACCGCGCCAGCCGACGATCGGCGCGCCCGGGCGCGTCAGCGCCTTGCCAGCGCCGCGCGCAGCGCCTGCATCACAACACCGTAGTCCGGCTGGCCAAAGATCGCGCTGCCAGCGACAAACGTGTCGGCGCCGGCATTGGCAACCCGGCCAATGTTGTCGACCTTGATGCCCCCGTCGACCTCCAGGCGAATGTCCTTGCCACTGGCGGTGATGCGGGCGCGCACCTGCTCGATCTTGCGCAAGGCCGAGTCGATGAAGCCCTGGCCACCAAAGCCGGGGTTGACGCTCATCACCAAAATCAGATCCAGGTCTTCGATGACCCAGTCCAGCACGTCAAGCGGTTCGGCCGGGTTGAACGCCAGTCCGGCCTGGCAACCCCGCGCCTTGATGGCCTGAATGCTGCGGTGGACGTGAGAACTTGCGTCGGGATGAAAACTGATTAGATCCGCACCCGCGCTGGCAAAGGCATCGGCCAGGGCGTCAACCGGCCGGACCATCAGGTGCACATCAATCGGCACCGCCACGCCAGCCGAGCTCACCGCGTGCGGTTTGAGCGCCTGACAGATCATCGGACCGAATGTGAGATTGGGCACGTAATGGTTGTCCATCACGTCAAAATGGATCCAGTCACAGCCGGCCGCAATGACCCGGGCCAGTTCCTCACCCAGGCGGGCGAAGTCGGCAGCAAGAATAGAAGGTGCGATGCGATGGGCCATGACCCGAGTTTAATCAAATCGGTGCGGTGCGCGAGCAAACTTGCCCGCCGGGCCGCGCGGCGCTGCGACTTTTCAGGATAGCATTGCAACATGTCAAAGTATCAATTCCGCGTCGATGTGGTGCCCTGCTACCTGCCCGAGCAGTCCGAGCCGGCGCAGAGCCTGTACGTGTTTTCCTACACGATCACCATCGCCAACGTCGGCCAGGTCAGCGCGCAGCTGATTTCGCGCACCTGGAACGTCAACGACGCCAACGGCCATACCGAGCGCGTCCGGGGCCTGGGCGTGGTCGGGCAGCAACCCTTGATCAAACCCGGACAGGCCTTTGAATACACCAGCGGCACGCGTCTGCGCACGCCCACGGGCACGATGCACGGCAGCTTCTTTTGCGTGGCCGAGGACGGCGAGAGATTCGAGACGGATGTGCCGATGTTTGTTCTCGACGCGCTCAGCGCGGTCGGCGGCAAGCCGACCCTGCACTAGGCGCAGCAGCGCATTGTCATGGGCGAGTTCGAGCTGATTGAGCGCTACTTCAAACGCGCGCCGCAGCGTGCCGTGCTCGGTGTGGGCGACGATTGCGCCCTGCTGCAGCCCAGCCCGGGCCATCAGCTGGCGATATCGAGCGACATGCTGCTCGAGGGGCGGCACTTCCTCTCCAGCGTTGACCCGTTGCGGCTCGGGCACAAGGCGCTGGCCGTCAACCTGAGCGATCTGGCGGCCTGCGCCGCCAAGCCACTGGCCTTTACCCTGGCGCTGGCCCTGCCCTGGATCGATCCGCCCTGGCTGGAGGCGTTCTCACGCGGCCTGTTTGCGCTGGCCGACGAACACGGTTGCGAGCTGATCGGTGGCGACACGACGCGCGGACCGCTGAACATCTGCATCACCGTCTTCGGCGAAGTGCCCACGCTGGCAGGACGTGCGCAGGCATTGCCGCGTTCGGGCGCGCGCGCCGGCGATGACCTCTACGTCAGCGGCACGCTGGGCGACGCGCGACTCGCGCTCGAAGTGTTTCGCGGCACCGTGAGCCTGCCCGCACCAGTGTTCGAGCTGGCGCGCCGGCGCATGGAGCAACCCACACCGCGTGTGGCCCTGGGCCTGGCCCTGCGCGGGGTTGCCAGCGCAGCGATCGACATCAGCGATGGCCTGCTCGGCGACCTCGGGCATATCCTGCGCGCCTCGCGTGTCGGGGCCACGCTGGACGTCGATATTGCTACCGATTTGGTAGCGTCATACGCTTTATGCACGGGCCGTACAGCTGAATTTGATGTTGATATTGAGGTCGGTCGATGGCGCCAGTTTGCGCTTGCCGGGGGCGACGATTACGAACTGCTGTTCACCGCAGCGCCGACCCAGCGCGAGGCCGTCGCTGCGGCCTCGCACGCAGCCCACACGCCGGTCACCCGTATCGGCCAGATCAACGCCGAAGCCGGCCTGCGTCTGCTCGACGCGCGGGGCCAGCCGGTGCGCAACGACTACACCGGGTTTGACCATTTCGCCTGAACGTCGGGCGAGGGCGGCGCAGTCGCAGCACCGGGCAGCCCGTTAGCCTGGCCTCCACCATAATCGGACCATGCCCCAAGACGAGCTTTCAAATGCACCGCTGCGCCCGAGCGCGCGCTTCATGCTGTCGCACCCGGCGCACATCGTGGCGATGGGATTTGGCTCGGGCTTGAGCCGGGTGGCCCCGGGTAGCGTCGGCACACTGTGGTCCTGGCTGGTGTTTGCCGTGCTGCAACCGGGGATGAGCGATCTGCACTGGGCCGTGCTGATCGGTGCTTCGCTGCCGCTGGGCTGGTGGGTGTGCAGCGTGACCGCCAGGAACATGCGTGTGCTCGATCCGGGCAGCGTCGTGTGGGACGAAGTCGCCGCCTTCTGGCTGGTGCTCTGGCTGATCGCGCCCACGGGGTTTTGGGGCCAGTTGCTGGCCTTTGCACTGTTCCGCTTTTTCGACGCCGTCAAGCCCGGTCCGGTCGGCTGGGCCGATCGTCTGTTTCACGACGTTGACACCGCCAACGACGCCAGCGCCTGGCGCAAGGCCGGATTTGGCATCATGCTCGACGATCTGGTGGCCGCGGCCTGCACCCTGTTTGTGATCGCCGTGTGGAGACATTTTCAGTGACTTTTTCGCTATCAAAACAAGAGCTGCCTACGCCCAGCCTGTCTGCGTCACTGGCCAATTTGCTGCTGACCAAAAGACTGAGGCAGGTCACGGCCGAGAGCTGCACCGGCGGCCTGATTGCCGCGGCCTGCACCGATCTGGCC
>JAKANU010000288.1 GCA_021812315.1 Pseudomonadota bacterium | reverse complement strand
CCGATCTGGACTCGGCCTGTTCGCTTCCACCCTACAGTCTGAGCGTGGCGACGGTGGACGAGCTCAAACGCCAGACCGCGGCGATGGCCCAGGCACTTCAGGTGGTCGGGCTGATGAACGTGCAGTTTGCCATCCAGAATATTGATGGCGTCGATGTCATCTACGTGCTTGAGGTCAACCCGCGGGCATCGCGTACCGTGCCCTTTGTGAGCAAGGCCACCGGTATCCAACTGGCCAAGGTGGCCGCGCGTTGCATGGTCGGGCAGTCGCTCGCTTCGCAGGGTATCGGCGTGGAGGTGACACCGCCGTATTTCAGCGTCAAGGAAGCGGTGTTCCCGTTCGTCAAGTTTCCGGGCGTCGACACCATCCTCGGACCCGAGATGAAGTCCACAGGCGAAGTCATGGGCGTGGGCAGATCATTTGGTGAGGCATTCATCAAGTCGCAGCTCGGAGCAGGCACCCGGTTGCCGACGCCGCCGGGAGCTTGCGGCCAGCCATGTGGCAAGGTTTTTGTCTCGGCCAAGGCCAACGACAAGCCGCGGGCTGTCGAGGTTGCCCGCTCGCTTGTGGCCATGGGCTTCTCGGTGATCGCCACCCGCGGCACGGCCGCTGCCATTGAGGCCGCCGGTGTGTCCTGTGACGTGGTCAACAAGGTGACCGAAGGGCGTCCAAACATTGTTGACATGATCAAGAACGACGAAATTGCGATGGTCATCCACACGGTCGAGGAGCGGCGCAATGCGATCGCGGATTCGGGCCAGATCAGGACTTCGGCCCTGCTCGCGCGTGTGACCACTTTCACCACCATCGCCGGTGCCGAGGCGGCCGTGCAGGGCATGCCCCACATTGATCATCTCGAAGTGATCTCGGTGCAGGAAATGCACGCGCAACTCGCGGCATAATCGGACCCTTTCGCCCAACGAAACTGCCCGGCGGTTTCCATTGGTATGCAACCCATCACGACGGAGCAGTACGTGGCTACGATTCCCATTACCAAGCGCGGCGCCGAATTGCTCAAGGCCGAACTCCAGAAGCTCAAGAGCGTGGACCGCCCCGGGGTGGTCAACGCCATTGCCGAGGCGCGTTCGCACGGCGACCTGAGTGAGAACGCGGAATACGATGCCGCCAAGGATCGGCAGGGCTTCATCGAGGGTCGGATCAGCGAAATCGAGGGCAAGCTGGCGGCCTGCCAGATCATTGATCCGGGGGCGCTCGATGCCGGTGGCCGTGTCGTCTTTGGAGCCACCGTCGAGCTGGCTGACGAGGATTCCGGCGAAATCGTCAGCTATCAGATCGTTGGTGAGGATGAGGCCGACATCAAGCTCGGGCTGGTGAATATCGGCAGTCCGATCGCGCGTGCCCTGATTGGCAAGGAGTCGGGTGACAGCGTCGAGGTGCGCGCCCCCGGTGGACTCAAACACTACGAGCTGGTCGCCGTGAGCTACCGCTAGATCATGTCGCGCCTGCCCTTGCTGGTGGCTGCAGCGTGGTGGACAAGCCTGAGCATGCTCGGCTTCCTGGTCGTTCCGCTGCTGTTTCATTACCTGCCGACGCCAGCGCTGGCGGGCGCCATGGCGGCGCGACTGTTCACCGCGCAGACCTGGGTATCGGTCGTCTGTGGTCTGCTTCTGCTCTTGCTGTTTCGGTCAAAAGCCACGCAAAAGGCCGTGGCTGATGCACAGGGCGCTATGCTTTTTGTAGTGGCCGGGATGGTGCTGGCGCTGCTCTCGGAGTTTGCCGTGGCGCCGCACATCATCGCGCGCCAGGACCTGCGCTTCTGGCACATGCTTGGCACCGTGCTTTACGTGTTGCAGTGGCTGTGCGCCGGGGTCTCGATCCGGTTGCTGAGTCAGCGAGAGGCCGCCCATCAGGGCTGAGTGCGTTTCTTGAGGCTGACTTGCCGGGCACGGGAACGCTTGACGCGCCCGCCCGCAGTGAGCCGTTGATTGCCCATCACGCGCAGGGTCTTGACCTCGGGGCGCTGGCCGCCGCGCTTGCTGTACTTGAGTACCTTGACGTCGCGCGGAGCCGCGCCGCGCTCGGTCTCGGGCGTACCAGTCGGCGCAGGCAACGGCCGCCAGAGCACCAGCAGCTTGCCGATGTGCTGGACCGGGGCAGCGTCAAGGTCCGCCGCCAGCGTCTGCAGCATGGCTTCGCGTGCCGTACGGTCATCGCCGAAGACGCGGATCTTGATCAGTCCGTGCGCGTTCAGCGCTGCGTGCGCCTCCCGGCGTACCGCAGGGGTCAGGCCGGAGCTGCCAACCAGGACCACCGGGTCAAGATGATGGGCCAGGGCACGGTATTGCTTGCGCTGCGATGGGGTCAGATGAAGGAGGGGCATGACGCTATTATCGGCGATGAGGGTGAATATGAAGGCAAACTCCAAGAGCAGCAAGGTGAATCGGGCGTGGCTGAACGACCACGTCAACGACCCCTACGTCAAGCTCGCCAGACTGGACGGCTACCGGGCTCGCGCGGCCTACAAGCTCAAGGAGATCGATGAGACCCTACATCTGATCAAACCCGGGCAACTGGTGCTTGATCTGGGCTCGGCCCCGGGTGCCTGGAGCCAGTACCTGCGCCGGCGCATGTCGTCGAAGGCGCCGGCGGGCGGTCTGGGGCGCCTGAGCGGCAGCATCATTTCGATGGATATCCTGAGCATGGAGCCGGTTGATGGTGTGGTGTTCCTGCAGGGCGACTTTCGTCAGGCCGAGACGCTTGCGCGCCTGACTGATGCCCTGCAGGGGCGAAGGGCTGATGTCGTTCTCTCCGACATGGCGCCCAATCTCTCTGGGGTCGCCGCGGCCGATGCGGCTGCCGTTGAGGCCCTGGTTGAAATGGCCATTGACTTCGCCCAGGCGCACCTGGCCCCACATGGCGTGCTGGTCGCAAAGGTTTTTCATGGCGCGGCTTACGAGCATTTGGCAGAGCGCTTCACGGCGGTGTTTGATCAGGTCAAGAGACTCAAGCCCAAGGCCTCTCGCGATCGCTCCACCGAGACATTCCTGATTGGCCGGGGTTGCAGAGCCTGTTCAACCCCGTAGCGTGCGAGGTCATGCCCGTGCGCGGCAAACACCGGCGTACCTTGAAACGCCTAAAATAGGGCCCACATGAGCCCTATTCCCGTATACGCCCCCCCACCTGGAGCCCCGTTTGAATAATCAGTGGTTCTCGAAAATCGCCGTCTGGCTCGTCATTGCGCTGGTTCTCTTCACCGTGTTCAAGCAGTTTGATACGCGCACCGCCTCGGGCTCGGCGAATATGGGTTACTCGGATTTTCTTGAGGAAGTTCGTGGCAAGCGGATCAAGAGTGCGGTGATCCAGGAAAGCCCTGCCGGCACTGAAATTGTTGCCGTCACCACTGACGATCGGAAGGTCAAGACCACGGCCACCTACCTTGATCGCGGGCTGGTCGGCGACCTGATCGCCAACGGCGTGAAATTTGATGTCAAAGCGCGCGAGGAAGGTTCCCTGCTCATGACCCTGCTGGTCAGTTGGGGGCCGATGCTGCTGTTGATCGGCGTCTGGGTGTATTTCATGCGGCAGATGCAGGGCGGAGGCAAGGGCGGGGCGTTCAGCTTTGGCAAGAGCAAGGCGCGCTTGCTTGACGAAAATAACAACCAGGTGACCTTTGCTGATGTGGCCGGATGCGACGAAGCCAAGGAAGAGGTCAAGGAGGTTGTGGACTTTCTGAAAGACCCGCAGCGCTTCCAGAAGCTCGGCGGGCGCATACCGCGTGGCCTGTTGTTGATCGGTCCGCCGGGCACTGGCAAGACCATGCTGGCCAAGGG
>JAKANU010000287.1 GCA_021812315.1 Pseudomonadota bacterium | reverse complement strand
GGCTCTGACGCATCGCAGCTTTTCTGCGGACCACAACGAGCGCCTGGAATTTCTTGGTGACGCTGTGCTCAACCTGACCGTTGCCGACCTGCTCTTTGAGCGCCTGAGCGCCCTGCCCGAGGGGGATCTGTCCCGGGTCCGTGCCAACCTGGTCAAGCAGGACACTTTGCATCAACTGGCCCTGGATATCGGCTTGCCGGGAGCCCTGCGGCTCGGCGAGGGCGAAGCGCGCTCAGGCGGCCACAAGCGCCCATCGATTCTGGCCGACGCGCTGGAAGCGGTGATTGGCGCGGTCTATCTGGACGCCGGCTTTGCTGCGGCACAGGCGCTGGTGCAACGGCTCTTCAGCAAGGTTGAAATCAATGCTGACATGCGCGCCATTGGCAAGGATCCGAAGACCGAGTTGCAGGAGTGGCTGCAAGGCAGAAAGATGAACCTGCCCGTGTACCGCGTTGTCGGCACAGTCGGTGCAGCGCATCAGCAGATCTTCGACGTCGAGTGTGAAATCATCGAACTCAACCACACCGAGCGCGGCAGCGGTGCATCGCGTCGCGCCGGCGAACAGGCGGCGGCGGAGTTGATGCTGCAGACCCTCAAGGCCAGGGCATGACCGCTACAAAACCAATAGCATCTTGCGCTCATGAACAGGGCGTTGCAGGCCAGCGATGTGGTCTTATTGCCATTGTCGGCAAGCCCAATGTCGGCAAGTCCACGTTGCTCAACGCGCTGGTTGGGCAGAAGATCAGCATCACTTCGCGCAAGGCGCAGACCACGCGGCATCGCATCACCGGCATGCATACCGTGGGGCAGACGCAGTTCGTCTTTGTCGATACACCGGGCTTCCAGACGCGCCACAACAACGCCCTGAACCGCTCGCTCAACAAGACCGTGCTCGGCGCTGTCGGCGACGTCGATCTGATTCTGTTTGTGGTCGAAGCTGGCGTGTTCAAACAGGCCGACGCCAAGGTGCTCGAGGTGTTGGGCAAGGACATCCCCACGCTGCTGGTGGCCAACAAGCTCGATGAGGTCATGCGCCGTGCCGACCTTGCGCCTTGGTTGCTGCAGATGCAGCAGCAGCGCGCCTTTGCCGAATACGTGCCGATGTCGGCGAAGAACGCCAGGGACGTAGCACGATTGCTGGGTATCTGCGAGAAGTATCTTCCGCAACAGGCCTGGTGGTACGCGGCTGACGAACTGACTGATCGCAACGAAAAGTTTCTTGCCAGTGAAACAGTGCGGGAAAAGCTGTTTCGCCTTACCGGTGACGAGTTGCCCTACACCTCCACCGTGCTGATCGACAAGTTTGAAGAAGAGCGGGGTCGCGGCCAGCAAAGGCGGCTGGTCAAGATCGCCGCCACCATCGTTGTCGAGCGTGACACGCACAAGGCGATGGTGATTGGCGACAAGGGCGAGCGCATCAAGCGCATCGGAACCGAAACCCGTGTCGAACTCGAAAAGCTGCTCGACGCCAAGGTTTTTATCGAACTGTGGGTCAAGGTGCGCTCGGGCTGGGCTGACGACGAAGCCCGCGTGCGCTCGTTTGGTTACGAGTGAAGTTCGGCCTGCATAGCCCGCCAGTCCTGCGTAAGCAGCTACTAAAATAGTAGCATTCATGGCTACCAAACGGATCTCCGAAGAGCCCGCCTATGTGCTGCACCGCTACGACTGGAGCGAGAGCAGCCTGATTCTGGAGGTGTTCACGCGCAACTACGGGCGCATCGCGCTGGTGGCCAAGGGCGTGAAGCGGCCGAGTTCGAGTTTTCGCCCGATTCTGTTGCCCCTGCAGCCACTGCACCTGGCCTTTGGTGGCGATGGCGAAATCCGCACGCTCAAGGGTGCCGAGTGGCAGGGCGGTCATGTGATGCCTACCGGCGAGGCGTTGATGTCGGGCTACTATCTTAATGAACTGCTGCTCACGCTGCTCGCGCGCGATGACCCGCACCCCCGGCTGTTTGACGTTTATGCCAATGCGGTTCAGGTGATTGGCTCGGAGCACGGCGAGGCCCTTGAGTCGGCGCTGCGCGCGTTTGAGTTGCTGCTGTTGCGCGAGATTGGCCTGTTGCCGCTGCTCGATGCCCAGACGCTCACCCTGCTGGGCCTGCAAGCCAAGGAGCGCTACAGCCTGGTTCCCGAGGGCGGCCTGCGTCTGACCGATGCGGGGGATCGCGCCAGCCTCAGCGGCGGCCAGTGGCTGGCGCTGCAGGAGTCGCTGGGCAGCGCGGTGCCGTTTACGACCACCTTGCGTGCCTGCGCAACTGTGGCGGCTGAACTCAAGCCACAATTGCGTACCCTGCTCAATTACCATTGCGGGGTCGGTACGCTTCGCACCCGGCAAATGATGATTGACCTGCAATCCCTTTGATATGACCTCACTGTCCGTGAACCTGAACAAGGTTGCGCTGGTGCGCAACACGCGCCATCTTGGCATCCCGAGCCTGACGCGTGCCGCGGACATCTGCCTGCAGGCGGGCGCCGGCGGCATCACCGTGCATCCACGCCCGGACCAGCGGCATATCCGTGGCACCGATGTGCTCGATCTGGCCAGCTTGATGAAGGCCTGGCCGGAGCGTGAATTCAACGTCGAGGGCAACCCGCTGCACAATCTGATGAACTGCGCGCAGGACCTGGTCGATCGCGGCTTGCCGCTGCACCAGCTCACCTTTGTGCCCGATACCCAGGGGCAATTCACCAGCGATCACGGCTGGAATCTTCCCGATGATGCTGAGGTTCTGCGTCCGTTGATCGCCAGGGCCAAGGGCCTGGGCTTGCGCGTGAGCCTGTTCATGGATGCCGAGCCGGGCGCGATGGCCGCGGCCAGGGCAGTGGGCGCGGACCGCGTCGAGCTCTACACCGAACCCTACGCGGCGGCCTGGGGCACGGCGCAGCAGGGCGCACAATTGCGTCGTTTTGCGCTGGCCGCGCAGGCGGCGCTGGCGGCTGGTCTGGGCGTTAACGCCGGCCACGATCTGAATCGTGACAACCTGGCCGCCTTCATCAGGGCGGTGCCCGGCGTGTCCGAAGTTTCCATTGGTCACGCCCTGATTGCCGATGCGCTCGAGCTCGGCTACGGCGTGACGGTGCAGGACTACTTGCGCTGTATCGACGAGGGCCACGCGTGAGCCGGCGCCTGTTTCACACCTTGAGGTGTCGTGGACAATGATCTACGGCATTGGCACCGACATCTGCGACATCCGGCGCATCCGCGTCAGCCTGGCGCGCCACGGCGAGCGCTTGGCACGGCGCATCCTCAGTGAGGGCGAGTTTGTCACCTGGCAGGAGCGCAGCGCGCGCTGGCCCGAACGCGGTGTGCGCTATCTGGCGACGCGTTTCAGCGCCAAGGAAGCGTTTAGCAAGGCCATCGGTCTGGGGCTGCGCCAACCGATGAGCTGGCGTCTGTGCGAGATCAGCAAGGTTTCCTGGGGCCAGCCGCAGGCAGGCAAACCCGAAATTGTGTTGCACGGCGAGCTCAAGACATGGTTTGAGGCGCGCGGCCTGTGCGCACACGTCAGCGTCAGTGATGAAAGCGATTACGCAGCAAGCTTTTGTGTGGTTGAAAGTTTGAACCAAACAGGCCACTAAGGCTTGCGCAGCAAGCACAGGCAGCTACACAATCAATAGCAAGTCATCTTCACGGAAAGCCATGCCAGAACACGCACCCCTGATCATTGACATCGCCGGCCCCGGTTTGACCGAGCTCGATTGCCAGCGACTGGCGCATCCGCTGGTGGGTGGCCTCGTCCTGTTTGCCCGCAACTGGCAAGACCGAGCACAACTTGCACAGTTGTGCCGCAGCATCAAGACGATCCGT
>JAKANU010000286.1 GCA_021812315.1 Pseudomonadota bacterium | reverse complement strand
CGATCTCGCCGCATCACGCAGCTCGTTTGCCAGCGTGATGGCATCGGCGGGAGACGACACGGACGCGCCGGCGCCCAGAGCGCCGGTACCGCTAAGCCAAAACGAATTGACCGGTTCCACGCCGCGGGCCTGACGCGCATCATTGACCGGGTGCTGATAGCACAACATCTGCATCTCGGCGTGCAGGCGACGCAACAGCGGTGCACCCGCGCCGCGTGCCGGCCAGTCGCGCACGGCGCGTCCGGCGACGCGATCCGCTGCTGCAGTGAACATGCCTTCGAGCGCGGCGCCGCGCGCCAACCAGCGCTGCGGCTGATCGTAGATCAGCTCGATGCCATCCCCGGCAAAAAAGGCTTGCATGCTCGCCAGCAGTGCGCGCGACTCGTGCTCGGGGAAATCGGCCAGCGCCGCAGGGCTCATGGTGATCTCATCGCTGCCCATCACCCAATGACAGGGGCTGACGAACGCCCAGGCTCCCGGTTCCGGACGCGCGTGCCACGCCGCCCAGGGAATCTCACCGTCGCGCACCGGCAGGCCCAGCACACGCGCGAGCGCGCGTTCATGCGGCGGCGAATAACTTGACATGTCGCCGTGGTCCTTGTCGCCTGCCCGCAAGCGGCGCAGCAAGCGCTGGAGATGCGGCAATTGCAGTTGCCCCAGCACCTGTTCGCAGCCCCGGGAACTGCCATACGCAAAAGGAATCAGCAGATGCATCGGGCGGCCTCAGCCATAGCGGCGCTGGCGCATCCACTTGGTGGCGATCCATTTCTCCCCGGACTGCACCGGCAAGCCGCCATGCAGTGTTCGCCGGTCGACCTGCGACAGGCTGTTGCAATATTCAAAATAGACCGCTGATCCCTGCCTGGGCACGACCGCGAGCTGCAGTTCGGGAAACACCGTCTCGCCCCCGGCCGGCACATCGTTCAGATACATCACCAGGGTGCTGACGCGTTGTCCACCCTGCGCCAGATGCACCTGACTGCCGGGATCGGAGGGGGCAAAGTAGTCAAAATGCGGCTGGTACTCGCCACCAATGCCGTAGCGCAGAATCTGCATCCCCTCGCCATTTTCGACGGGCCAGTTCATCACCGCGGCAATGCGTCGATCGAGTCCGGCAAGGAACTCGTTTTCGTCGACCCGGAAGAAGGCTCCTTCGCTGCTGCGTTCGCCAATCACCTCCTCGCGGCCGCTGTGCGGATCAACGATGGTGGAGCGGGAGAGCTTGATTCGCGACTGCCGGATCAATTCTTCACACTCACCGGCCGAGAGCAATCCATCGAGCACGGCGAGGACCGGCTGCGCTAGGCGCAGGCGCAGGCGCACCTCGCGCCCGTCGGCGTGAATCACGCTGCCCTGATAGCGGATGCGCGGTGGCTCATCGACGTAGGCGGGTCGCGCCGCGGACATCGCAGCGTCCTCAGCCACGACCGCGACGGGCTCGCCCGCACTAAGCAGACGCACGCAGTGTGCCGCAAATTCGCGGTCGAAGTCGCGCCGCGCCATGGCCTCGACCATCGAGGCATGGCTGCAGCCGAGCGCCAGATTGTCGAGAATCCATTGGCGCCATTCGCCTGGGAGTTGCTTGATTGTGTCCATGGTTAATTCTGCCTAAGGTCGACCAGCTTAACAAACATTGCCGGCGCAGCGCGGCTGCTGGCAGGCGCTTTGTCTCAGGATGCCACAATGGCACCTGATCGAACAAGCCAGAAGCCATGCAATTGCCGTTTGAACTCATCGTTGGCTGGCGCTACACGCGCGCCGCGCGCAGCACGCGGCGCAACGGTTTCATCTCCTTCATTTCCGGGGTATCGATGCTGGGTATCGCCCTCGGCGTCGCCGCATTGATCATTGTGCTCAGCGTCATGAATGGCTTTCAAAAGGAAGTGCGCGACCGCATGCTCGGCGTCGTTTCGCACATCGAGATCTTCGCCGCCGATGGCGCCGCCCTGCCCGATCTGGCGACCACGCTGCAGCGCGTGCGGGCGCAGCCCGAGGTCCTGGGTGCGGCTCCTTTCATCGCCGCCCAGGCCTTGCTGGCGCGCGGTGAGGATATGAAGGGTGTGATGATCCGGGGCATTGACCCGGGCCTTGAAGCCGAGGTCACGGATCTGGCAGTCGACTTGAAGAACTCGGCCTTGGCGCGTCTGCGGCCCGGAGAGTTTGGCATTGTCCTGGGCGCCGATCTGGCGCGCAGCCTGGGCGCGCGCCGGGGTGACCGGGTGACCCTGATCGCACCCAGCGGCCAGGTCACACCGGCGGGCGTCGTGCCACGTCTCAAACAGATGACCGTGGTCGGCACCTTCGATTCCGGCCATTTCGAATACGACTCGGCGCTGGCCCTGATCCACGTCGACGACGCGGCACGGATCTTCCGGCTGGAAGGTCCCAGCGGCGTGCGCGTGCGCCTGCGCGACCTGCACCAGGCCCGCGAAGTGGCCGCGCAGCTGGCGCAGGCTCTGGGCGACAAGCTGGTGGTGCGCGACTGGACGCGGCAAAACCGCAGCTGGTTTGCTGCAGTGCAGGTCGAAAAACGCATGATGTTCATCATCCTGACGCTGATCGTCGCCGTCGCCGCGTTCAACCTGGTAAGCACGCTGGTGATGACCGTCACCGACAAACGCGCTGACATCGCCATCCTGCGCACGCTCGGTGCGAGCCCGCGCTCAATCATGGGAATCTTCATCATCCAGGGCGCTATGGTCGGCGTCATCGGCACCCTGGCCGGATTGGCCCTGGGCCTGGGTGTGGCGTTCAACATCGATGTCATCGTGCCGGCGCTGGAGCAACTGTTTCATGCCAGTTTCCTGCCCAAGGACATCTACCTCATCAGCCGCATGCCCAGTGAGCCGCAGCAGGCCGACATCGTGCCCATTGCATTGATCTCCCTGCTGCTGGCCTTCGCGGCCACGCTGTACCCCAGCTGGCGCGCGTCGCAAGTCAATCCAGCCGAGGCCTTGCGTTATGAATGAAGCGATGGCCCCCACGCTCCCCACTGCGTTGGGTTCGCTGCCCCCCGAGGGGGCGCATTTCGCCTTGGGGCGGCCCGGCGGCGAAACCTCAGTGGTGCTGAACGCCAGGGGTTTGACCAAGCGCTTCACCGAGGGTCGGCTCGATGTGACGGTGCTGCAGGGCGTCGATCTGGAAGTGCGCGCTGGCGAGACGCTGGCCATCGTCGGTGCCTCGGGCTCGGGCAAGAGCACGCTGCTGCATTTGCTCGGCGGGCTGGATGATCCCAGCAGCGGCAGCGTACATTTGCGGGGCGTGGACTTGGCTGGACAAAGCGCCGCACAACAGGGCCTGTTGCGCAATCGACACCTGGGCTTTGTCTATCAGTTCCATCACCTGTTGCCTGAGTTCAGTGCCCAGGACAACGTTGCCATGCCCTTGTGGATTCGGCGGCTGGCGCCCTTGCCTTCTGCACAGGCAGCTATCAATATGCTAGCAAACGTGGGTTTGCGGGAACGCCTGCAGCACCGTCCGTCCGAGCTTTCCGGGGGAGAGCGTCAGCGCGTGGCCATCGCCCGTGCACTGGTCACACAACCGGCCTGCGTGCTCGCCGATGAACCGACAGGCAACCTCGATCGCAGCACCGCCAATGGCGTGTTCGAACTGATGCTTGAACTGGCCCACACCCAGGGCACCGCCTTCATCGTGGTCACGCACGATGAATCTCTGGCTGGCCGCTGCGCGCGCCAATTGCGGCTGGCGCAGGGAATACTGTCGAAGGCACCGTGAGCTTGCGCGCCGCGAGAGGACGCCGCTCAGCCCTGGCGCACCGTTGTCGTCTTCTCGCCACGCAGCATGCTCAGC
>JAKANU010000285.1 GCA_021812315.1 Pseudomonadota bacterium | reverse complement strand
CACGCGCTACGACCGCCATGGCCTGCGCCGCCAGCCGCATGCGGCGGCCAGGCCGAGGACATGCTGTGGCCGCCCGGCCTATGTGCGTGCGAAAATCGCCTCACTATGGCGTCTGCGTTCGTTGATCCCGCGTTGAATTCCGCCCCTTTGCTGGCGGTCCCGGCGCAGCCACGCAAGCGTCCCAAGCCCGGCGAGCGGCGCGAGCAAATCCTCCAATGCCTGGCCGGCATGTTGGAGGAGCCGGGTACGGAGCGCATCACCACCGCCGCGTTGGCGCAACGTCTGCAGGTTTCCGAGGCGGCGCTGTACCGCCATTTCGCCAGCAAGGCGCAAATGTTCGAGGCGCTGATCGAGTTCATCGAACACAGCGTCTTCGGCCTGATCAACCAGATCACGCAGCAGCAGGAATCCGGCGCCCAGCAGGCGGCTCGCATCGTCCAGGCCTTGTTGGGCTTCGCCGAAAAAAACGCCGGCCTCTGCCGCGTCATGGCGGGCGATGCGCTGGTTGGCGAACATGTCCGGTTGCAGCTGCGCATGAACCAGTTCTTCGAGCGTGTCGAGGCCGCCCTGCGGCAGAGTCTGAAGCTGGCGGTGGAACAGGGTGGCATGGCCTCCGGCTTCAATCCTGCGCAGCGTGCCCAACTGTTGGCCGTCTACGTCTGCGGCTGTTTGCTGCAGTTCACACGCAGCGGCCCCGGCCGGCTGACTGCGGGCGGCGTCGAGCGCGCCATCAGCGTTCTGCTGGCTTGAACGCTTGCGGCTGGCTCGCCGCCGCATCGTGACACCCATGGGGATGGCGCACCCTGGCTCATCCGCAAGGTGCGCGGGCAAACGCCGGCGCTAAGTCCGGCGTGGACGCAGGTTGGAGTTGACAAAACCAGCGGTTTCAGAAATAGTACGACCGTTCGATTTTTGAAATCCAGCCGCCATGCCTCGTAAAACTGCATCCAACGCCAGATCCGCGCCAAGGCCGGCTGCCGCTGCGCGTGTGGTCGCCCCTAGCTCTGGCGAGACCGTCGAGTTGCCGGGCAAAGGCCATCAGACCCGCCAGGCGATACTCGATTGCGCACTGCAAATGGCGGGGCGCATCGGTCTGGAGGGGTTGTCGATCGGTGTGCTTGCCGACCGCATGGACATGAGCAAATCCGGTGTGTTTGCCCATTTCGGCTCGCGCGAGGAATTGCAGATTTCCGTCATCCGCCGCTACCACAGCCTGTTCGAGGCCGACGTGTTTTATCCCGCGTTGGATCAGCCCCGTGGCCTTCCGCGGCTGCACATGCTGTTCGACCGCTGGGTGCAGCAGGTCAGCCGCGAGGTGGAAACCGGCTGCATCTACATTTCCGGCGCCGTCGAGTTCGACGACCGGCCAGGCCCGGTGCGCGACGCGCTGGTGCTCATGGTGCAGACCTGGCACGACGCTCTGCTGCGCGCGGTGTCGCAAGCCGTCGAGGTCGGACACCTGCAGGCCAATACCCCGGCGCAGTTGCTGATGTTCGAACTGCACGGCCTGATCCTCGCCCTGCACCACGATTCCCGACTGCTGCGCGTGCACGGTTGCGTCGAACTGGCACGGCACGGCTACCGGCGGCTCATCGGTCAATACGCCACCCCGACCGGGATGAAACTGCTGCAGACACTCTGCGGCGCTGGCGACTGAAGCGCTGTCATCCGCGCGCCTTCGGCCATACCCCTATCCGTTCCCATTTCAGGAGACCACCGTGCCCCAATACACCCCGCCGCTGCGCGACATGCAATTCGTCCTGCACGAAGTGCTCGATGTCGTGCCTGCGCTGCGCGCATTGCCTCCCCATGCCGACGTCGACGCCGACCTCATCAACCAAGTCTGCGAGGAGGCCGGCAAGTTCTGCGCCGAAGTGCTGTTCCCCATCAACCTGAGTGGCGACAGCGAGGGCTGCCATTACGACCCGGCGACCCATGCCGTCACCACGCCCAAGGGCTACAAGGAGGCGTGGGCCCAGTATGTGGAAGCCGGCTGGCCGCTGCTGACCGCGGCGCCCGAATACGGTGGCCAGGGCCTTCCCCACCTGGTGGGCAGTGCCGTGCACGAAATGGAAAACGCCGCCAACCAGGCCTGGACCATGTACCCCGGCTTGACGCAGGGGGTGGTGGAGTTGCTGTCCGCGCATGGCAGCGAGGCGCAGAAAGACCTCTACCTGCCCAGGCTCGCATCGGGCCAGTGGACCGGCACCATGTGCCTGACCGAGCCCCATTGCGGCACGGATCTGGGGCTGATTCGCACCAAGGCCGAGCCGCTTGACGGCGGCGGCTACAAGCTCACGGGGCAGAAGATTTTCATCTCCAGCGGCGAGCATGATCTGGCCGAGAACATCATCCACATGGTGCTGGCCAAACTGCCTGGGGCGCCCGAGGGCAGCAAAGGCATTTCGCTGTTCGTCGTGCCCAAATTCCTGCCCGATGCCCGTGGCGACAAGGGCCAGCGCAACGGCATTTTTTGCTCAGGCATCGAGCACAAGATGGGCATCCATGGCAACTCCACCTGCCAGATCACGCTGGACGGCGCCACCGGCTGGCTGGTGGGCGAGCCCAACAAAGGCCTGGCGGCCATGTTCGTGATGATGAACGGAGCGCGTCTCGGCGTGGGTATGCAGTCGCTGGGCCTGACCGAAGTGGCTTATCAGAATGCGGTGGCCTACGCCAAGGACCGCCTGCAGATGCGCGCGCTCACCGGTCCGAAAGCGCCGGAACAACCGGCCGATCCCATCATCGTCCACCCCGATGTGCGCCGCATGCTGCTCACGGCCCGCGCCTGGGCCGAAGGCGGGCGCTTCCTGGCCTACTGGGTGGCGCTGATGCTCGACCAGGCGCAGTTGCATCCCGACGACGATGTGCGCAAGGACGCCGATGATCTGGTGGCGCTGCTCACGCCCATCGTCAAGGCCTTCATCAGTGACAACGGGTTCGACGCCACCAACGCCTGCATGCAGGTGTTCGGCGGCCATGGCTACATCCACGAATGGGGCATGGAGCAATATGTGCGCGACGCCCGCATCAACATGATTTATGAAGGCACCAACACCATCCAGGCACTCGATCTCATCGGCCGCAAGGTGCTGATGGACAACGGGGTCAAGCTGAAAAAGTTCGGCAAGCTGGTCGCCGACTTCATCGACGCCGAAGGCGTGGATGAGGCCATGCAGGAGTTCGTCAACCCCCTGGCCGATCTCGGTGACAAGGTGCAGAAGCTCACCCTGGAGCTGGGCATGAAGGCCATGACCAACCGCGAGGAAATCGGCGCCGCCGCCGTACCCTATTTGCGCGTGGTCGGTCATCTGGTGTTCGCCTACGGCTTTGCCCGCATGGCCAAGGTGGCGCAGGCCAGGCTGGCGCAAAACCCCGCGGACGCTGCCTTCTATCAGGCCAAGCTGCAGACCGCGCGGTTTTACTTCGCCAGGCTCTACCCGGAATCGGCGGCCGCCATCCGCATGGCGCGCAGCGGCGCCAAGGCGCTGATGGACACCGATGCCGCACTCGCCTGAGCCGCAGCCGCTGCGCCGTCCATCCGCCGACATCATCGATCCCAACCGAGGACCCGTCATGACCCCCCGTTTCCCGATTCGCCAGGTTGCCGTGCTGGGCGCCGGCGTCATGGGCGCGCAGATCGCCGCCCATTGCATCAACGCCCGAGTGCCTGTGATCCTGTTCGATCTGCCGGCCAAGGAAGGGCCGAGCAACGCCATTGCCGACAAGGCCGTGGCCAATCTCAAAAAACTCAGCCCGGCGCCATTCGGCTTGGCCGAGGACGCGGTGCAGATCCGCGGCGCCAACTACGCCAC
>JAKANU010000284.1 GCA_021812315.1 Pseudomonadota bacterium | reverse complement strand
GCAACGGTGACGGAGGACATCACCGGGGCCATCGCCGACTCGGTCAACTACACCGTCGAAGAATTGCGCTCCCTGGTCGGCAACGTTCAGGATACTGCCGCACGAGTCGGTCA
Source organism: Pseudomonadota bacterium (assembly GCA_021812315.1). Classification (GTDB taxonomy): domain Bacteria; phylum Pseudomonadota; class Gammaproteobacteria; order Burkholderiales; family Burkholderiaceae_C; genus Rhodoferax. The sequence goes on along the minus strand of JAKANU010000284.1, from coordinate 3,705 downwards.
GACCACGGCCGAGGTTGACGCCACATCAACCGAGCTGTTGGCGGCGTCCAACGAACAGTTGCATGAGATTCGCGAAACCGGAAGTTCGGTGGTGGCAATGGCCTCCAGGATTACCGAAGTTTCGGTTCAAGCCCAGGAATCTGCGGCGGTGGCGAAGCAGTCGCGGCAGGCCGCCGAAACGGGCTTGCTGGCGGTACAAAATACCATCGGCGGCATGAACGCGATCCGCGACCAGATTCAGGAGACATCCAAGCGCATCAAGCGTCTGGGTGAGTCATCGCAGGAGATCGGTGAAATTACCGAGTTGATTTCGGACATCACCGAACAGACCAATGTGCTGGCCCTCAACGCCGCAATTCAGGCCGCCTCGGCGGGCGAGGCCGGGCGAGGCTTCTCGGTTGTCGCCGAGGAAGTGCAGCGCCTGGCCGAACGCTCGGCAGAGGCAACGCGTCAAATCTCGGCATTGGTCAAGGCGATTCAGACCGATACCCAGGATGCCGTAGGCGCCATGGAGCGATCAACCCAAGGCGTCGTGGAAGGCGCCAAATTGTCCGATGGTGCTGGTTCAGCGCTCACGGAAATCGACCAGGTCTCGCGTCGTCTGGCAGAACTGATCGAAAACATTTCCAGCTCGACCTCTCGCGAAGCCGAGTTAGCGAAGAACGTGGCTGACAACATTCAGCACATTTTCGCCGTGACCGAACAAACCGGAGAGGGTACGCGGTCAACCGCGACTCAGGTGCGCGAGCTTTCAAAAATGGCCGAAGAGTTGCGCCAGTCGGTGTCTCGATTCAAGATTGCCTGATCCCCGACTTGGACTGAATTGATTTTGCAATCCCCAGGAGCGAACAACGCCATGCAAGCCACCGCTGCCCGGACCGGCACCGACGAGTTGGAAGCCCATGATCTAGGGCCACTGGCGTGGGTGCTCGATGAGTTGCGCAAATCGCTCGATGGTGCGACCAAGGCGCTGCGCCGATTCGTCCGCGATGCCGAGTTGGCCCGAGGCTCGGATCTGGCGGCTCTCGACGCGAGTCAACTGCGTATTGCACGTCAGCAACTCCATCAGGCTGTCGGCGCACTGGAAATGGTCGGCATGGTCGTGCCGGCCAAGGTCTTGCGGGCAATGGAGGCTCTGGCGCAACGATTCGTGGAGCGCCCGGAGCTTTGCAGCGACGATGCCGCCAACAAACTCGAACGTGCAAGCTTTGCTCTGACTGAATTTCTCGAAGGTGCCCTGAAAGGGAAAAATGCTTCTTCGGTGGCTTTGTTTCCCCAGTACAAGGACGTGCAAACCCTGGTTGGAGACGATCGTGTCCATCCGGCTGATCTGTGGCCCTACGAGTGGCGCTGGATCGACCCAGCGTTGCCGCAGCCGCGCCACGGTGCGGCCAGCGCCGACGCATCGCTGGTCACCCGCATGGACGGCTGCATCCTTAAGGTGGTTCAGTCACATGATGCCAAGGCAGCCGCGACTCTTCGCGATATCAGCCTGATATTTTCGGCCGAGCAGACGGCCGTTGAGTCGCGCGTTTTCTGGAAAGTCTGCGCTGCTTATTTCGAGGCCGTCGCGTGCAGGCTTTGTCCGCCCGACGTCTATGCCAAGCGCGCAGCCTCAAGAATCCTGCTGCAAGGTCGAAGTCTGTCGCGTGGCGAGCCGGGCGTCTCTGAGCGCCTGGTCAGGGAACTGCTCTTTTTCTGCGCTCAAGCGGTTCCCATGTCTGGTACTGACGCGCCGGTGCTGGTAGCCATTCGCTCGGCCTATGGCCTGACGCAGACCAAAGCATTCGACTATGAAACGCCACAATTCGGGCGTTTCGACCCGGCCTTGCTGGTGCAGGCGCGCAAGCGCATTGCCGCCGCCACCGAGACCTGGTCTGCGCTCGCCGGCGGCGACACCAATCGGCTCAAACTTGCCAGCGAGCAGTTCGGCCTGGTCGGCGAACTCGTGCTGCGCTTGCATCCCGAAAGCCACGCCCTGGTTCGCGCGCTGACGGCGGCGATCGAATCCACCGTTCGTTCAGGCGATGCGCCAACGCCCGCGCTGGCCATGGAAGTGGCCACCGCGGTGCTATATCTCGAAGCCGCCTATGACGACATGGATCCCACCGACTCGCACATGAGCGAGCGCAGTGCCAGCCTGGCGGCGCGCCTGGAGCACGTCAACGCGGGCGGCCAGCCCGAACCGCTTGAAAAGTGGATGGAAGACCTGTACCGTAGGGTGAGCGATCGCCAGATCATGGGCAGCGTGGTCGACGAGTTGCGTAAGTCTATCGGAGAGGTCGAGAAGTCACTGGACACCTTTTTCCGCAATCCACTTGACAAGGTACCACTGCACGAGGTGCCAAGCCAGTTGGCGCAGATGCGAGGCGTATTTTCAGTGCTCGGGCTTGACCAAGCGGCGCTAGCGGCACTGCGCATGCGAAGCAGCGTCGAAAAATTCCTGGTTGACGACATCGACGTGGAGTCGGCCCGCGCAGGCATCTTTCTAAAACTTGGCAACAGTCTGGGCGCCATCGGCTTTCTGATTGACATGCTGAGTTATCAGCGCGAACTGGCAAAGAAGTTGTTTGTGTACGACGAGGATCTCGGGGAATTCAAACCGGTGATGGGCACCGACAGGTCGACCTTGCCGACCCACGTTGAGGATGACGACCACACGGAGGCTGACCTGGCACCGATGGTCGCGACCATCATCGAACCGCGCACGGTCAAAGCGATCGATGTGGCGCCACCGGTTTCAGCGCCGCCACCCGAACCGATGCTGCAAGCCGCGAGTGCTGACGCGGATGACGACGCGGAGTTGCGGGACATCTTCCTTGAAGAGGCGCGTGAAGTGGTCCAGACGGGCCTGGCGGCAATCGCGGATTTGACCACCAACCCGGCAGATTTGGCCCAGCAAACAACGTTGCGGCGGGCTTTCCACACGCTCAAGGGAAGTTCACGCATGGTCGGCTTTACCGAATTCGGCGAGGCTGCCTGGGCACTGGAACAACTTCTCAATCATTGGCTGGCGGAGCAAAAGCCGGCCAGCGCGGATTTGCTCAGCCTCGCCCAGCAGTCCCTGCATGGACTCGGCCACTGGGTGGAAGACATCGCCTCTGACGCGGCCGCATGGAGCGCCCAACCATTCCGGCAAAGTGCCGACGCCCTGCGCCTGAGCAATCAGGTCGTGCCCTTGCTGTTACCGCAGAACGTGGAACAAATCCCGGTCGCCGAGGCACTGCCCGAACACCCCGTTGAATCACTCCAGCCTGAGCCCCCGGAAGCATTGGTCACCGAGCTGGCTGACTATTCACCTGCGCCCGCACCTGAACTGCAAGCAGCATTTCCCAGCACTTTTGAGCCAGCCGAACCAGCGTCTCAGGGCGATTCGGCACCATCGCGGGAACCTCAACCGGCGCCGCCGACCCTTGCACCGGTTGCGGAGCCGGCCACAACGCAGACCAGCGACACCACCGCCCGGGTGCCAGCGGACGAGTCAGTCGCAGTTTCGGCAGAGAACGACGATCAAGTCAAAGTGATCGGCAGCCTGCGCATCGGCATTCCGCTGTACAACGTCTATCTGAACGAAGCCGATGAATGGTCCAGACGATTGCTTACCGAGTTGACAGAATGGGCCTTGGAATTGGATCGCCCGGTGCACGACAGCACGGTCGGACTGGCGCACTCGCTCTCCGGCAGCTCCGCCACTGTGGGCTTTAC
>JAKANU010000283.1 GCA_021812315.1 Pseudomonadota bacterium | reverse complement strand
CAGTTGCAGCGGTGCAATGCTGAACGAGGTGATTCCCTCGAGCGCGAAGTTCCACAGCTTCCAGTAATTCCACTTGCTGCGCCCGGCGTGCCGCGGGCTGCGTCGATAGGGAATGGCGACGGTGCGAAATCCCACCCATGCAAACAAGCCTTTCATGAAACGACGGCGCTCGGGCAGGGCCATGAGGGCTTCGAGCACCGGTCGCGTGATCAGGCGGAAGTCGCCGGTGTCGGGGGGAATGTCGACGTGGCTCAGGCGGTTGATCACGCGGTAGAACATGTGCGACGTGATGCGCTTGAGCCAGCCCTCGCCATCGCGCGCGATGCGCACCGCGTTGACCACGTCGTAGCCCTCACGCCACTTCGCCAACAACTCCGGGATCAACTCGGGCGGGTCCTGCAGGTCGGCGTCCAGCGGAATGATGGCTTGGCCGCGCGCATGCTCCAGTCCCGCAGTCAGCGCCGCTTCCTTGCCGAAATTGCGCGACAGATCGATCACGACCACGCGCTCATCGGCCCGGCGCAGCGCCAGAAGTTGGGCCAGGGTCTGGTCGCGGCTGCCGTCGTTGACGCAGACCATCTCCCAGGCTTCAGCTTGCCGGTCCATGACCTCGCGCACCCGCGTGTAGAGCGCTTGCAGATTGCCGACCTCGTCATGGCAAGGCACGACGATGGAAATCACGACGCCAACGGTCACGGTCGTCGAGACGGGTTCGAAGGCGGCATGAGTAGCATCCATGGTTTCCCAGGCAGGTTCGAGAGCAGAGTGAAGCGGGTTGGAGAACCGATGACGAATCGGTTCAATAGCGTCATTCTGCATGGCGTCAGCATCTTGACCGCCGACCCATCGGGGCCTGGGTGTTGATGCGTGGTCCTGGCCATGGGCCGCGTGTTCACAGGTCCGTGCGCAAACGCCAGAGTTCGGGGAACAGCACGACGTCGAGCATCTTGCGCAAATAGCCCACGCCGGAGGTGCCGCCGGTGCCGCGCTTGAAGCCGATGATGCGCTCCACGGTGGTGACGTGGCGGAAGCGCCAGAGGCGGAAGGCGTCTTCCAGGTCGGTGAGCTTTTCGCCGAGCTGGTACAGATCCCAATGCGCTTGGGGCGCGCGGTAAACCGTGAGCCAGGCGGCTTCGACGTCGGCGCTTTCGGCATAGGGCAGGGCCCAGTCGCGCTGTATGTGGCTGGCCGGAACGGGAAGTCCACGACGTGCCAGCAGGCGCAGGCTCTCGTCGTACAGCGAGGGTTGTCGCAGCGCGGCTTCGACTTCCGCGAGCACGGCGGCGTCGTGCGCATGCGGACGCAGCATGACGGCGTTCTTGTTGCCGAGCATGAACTCGATGCTCCGGTACTGTGCGCTCTGAAAGCCGCTGGACTGGCCGAGGTAGGGGCGGATGGCAGAGTATTCGGGCGGTGTCATGGTGGCCAGCACGCTCCAGGCATGCACCAGTTGTTCCATGACCCGCGACACCCGCGCCAGGGTCTTGAAGGCTGCTGGCATGGCTTCGTCGACGATCTGGGCTCGCGCCTGGTGCAGCTCGTGCAGCATGAGCTTCATCCACAACTCGCTGGTCTGGTGCTGCACGATGAACAGCAGCTCGTTCGGATCGGGCGACAGCGGGTGCTGCGCGTTCAGCACCTCGGCCAGGTGGAGGTAGTCGGCGTAGCTGAGGTCATGGGCAAAGTCGAGCCGTGGAGATTCGGTCGGGGGCAGGGACATGATGGCGTGTCGGTGGTGTGCGTTGTTCGTCCGCGGTCGTGCAGGCGGGCTCAGGTCACGGCCTTGCGGGCGTGGAAGGTGGGCACATCCCAACTGCGGCTGCCAAGGATGTCGGCCAGCGTCTCCACCGCATCCCACACATCCACGAAGCGTAAATAAAGCGGGGTGAAGCCGAAGCGCAGCAGGTCGGGATCGCCGTCGACACCGGCGCGGAAATCGCCGATCACGCCATGCGCGATCAGCGCCTGCATCACGGGCCAGGCCTGGGCGTGGGCCAGGCTGACCTGGCTGCCGCGCTGTGCGGCGTCGCGCGGCGATGCCGCATCCAGCCCGAGGCCGGCGCAGCGCTCGTCCACCAGACGCATGAACAGGTCGCCAAGTTGCCCGGCCTTGGCGTGGAGCGCCGCCATGCCGCCCAGCGGTTCGGCCGCGAGCACAGAGTCCACGCCGCAGTCGAGCGCGGCCAGACCCAGGATGGGCGGAGAGCCGCACAGGTAGTGATGGATGCCGGCGGCGGCTTCGTAGTGCGTGGTGAAGTTGAACGGCTGCGCATGGCCGATCCAGCCCGAGAGGGGTTGCGCCGCGTCTGCATGGCGCGGATGCACCCAGACGAAGGCGGGCGCGCCGGGGCCGCCGTTGAGGAATTTGTAGCCGCAGCCGACGGCGAAATCGGCATCGGCCGCATGCAGACGCACCGGCACCGAGCCGGCTGAATGCGCCAGGTCCCACACCGCGAGCGCGCCGGCGGCATGCGCTTGCGCGGTGAGCGCGGCCATGTCGTGCAGGGCGCCGGTGCGGTAGTTCACGTGCGTCAGCATGAGCACGGCCACATCGCCGGCGGCGAGCCGGGCCGGGATGGCCGCAGCCTCCGCCAGTTCCAGCCGCCAGCCGGCTGCGGCACACACGCTTTGGGCGATGTAGAGGTCGGTGGGGAAGTTGTCGCGCTGGCTCAGCAGTACGTGATGAGCCGGCTGCGCAAGGCGCTGGATCCGGGTGGCTGCGCTCAGCACCTTGTAGAGGTTGACCGAGGTGGAGTCGGCGGCGACCACTTCGCCCGGGGCGGCGCCAATGAGCCGCGCGATCTTGTCACCAACGCCCTGCGGCCAGGTCATCCAGTTGGCCGTATTCCAGCTTTCGATCAGCCCTTGCCCCCAGTCTTGCGTCACCACCTGTTGCAGCCGCGGGGCGGTGCTGCGTGGCAGGGCGCCGAGGGAGTTGCCGTCGAGATAGATGCGGCCGGTGGGCAAGTCGAACTGGGCGCGCAGGTCGGCGAGCGGGTCTTGCGCGTCGAGCGCGGTGCAGGCGTCACGTGTGAGCATGGCGGGTTCTCGCAAGGCTGCAAGCAAGGAACGGGCAGGTCCGGGAGTGGCTCCGTAGCCACCGGCGAAAGCCTACGCCTGTCCAGGTTCCCGCTCCCGCGCATCGGCCGATTTGGCTTGCGCTCGGGCCCCGCCGCAGCCCGGCATGCCAGCGGTGGCCATGCAGGCATTGGCCAAAGTGTTTGCGGCGCTGTGGCGTCGGTGCTTCAATGGAACATCTCACCATAAGGTGCAGCGGCAACCCCCGTATGTGGAAGCTCACCGGTCCCATTCAACACATCAGCGCGTATCACGCTGAACTCACGCGCATCCGGCGTGATCTGCACGCCCACCCGGAACTCGGCTTCGAGGAGCACCGCACGGCCACCTTCGTCGCGGACGAACTGCGGCGCTACGGGGTCGATGAGGTGCAGACCGGCATCGGCCGCACCGGCGTGGTCGCGGCCATCCGCGGCAGACACGCGCACGAGTCCTCCCCCGACACGCCGGTGAACGGCGGCGCCGAGCCTGGCGTGCGGGCCGTCGGCCTGCGCGCCGACATGGATGCGCTGCCCATCAAGGAAGACAGCGACTTTCCCTGGCGCTCCAGCAAGGGCGGGGTGATGCACGCCTGCGGCCACGACGGCCATACCGCCATGCTGCTGGGCGCGGCGCGCTATCTGGCGGCCACGCGCAACTTCGCCGGCACCGTGCACTGCATCTTCCAGCCCGGCGAGGAGGGCCTGGGCGGGGCCAAGGCCATGATGGACGACGGCCTGTTCGAGCGCTTCCCGACGGATTGGGAGA
>JAKANU010000282.1 GCA_021812315.1 Pseudomonadota bacterium | reverse complement strand
ACCAGGCTATTTAACATCATCGGGGCCACCGGCGCGGTGGAACCTCGAGTTGAACCGGCACCCAGCACCTGTGCGTAATTGGCCCAGAACTGGTCGCCCGGCACGAGCTGCATCGGCACCTGGAGCACCTGCTCCATCGTCAGCGTCGAGGCGATGAAGGTGAAGTACAGCGGGAACGCAATCACGACCACACCCAGCACCAGGCCGAAGTGCGTCAGGAAGGTCAACAGGGGGCGGCGCTCGACCATCTCAGTAGTTCACCTTGCGTTCAACGAAGCGGAACTGGATCACGGTGAGGGCAATGACAATGGCCATCAGAATTGCCGACTGCGCCGAGGAGCCACCGAGGTCGGCAGATTTCACGCCGTCAATGTAGACCTTGTAGACCAGGATTTGTGTGGCGCCGGCGGGGCCGCCCTGAGTCGTCGCGTCAATCACGCCGAAGGTGTCGAAGAACGCGTAGACGATGTTGACCACCAGCAGGAAGAAGGTCACCGGCGAGAGCAGCGGAAAGACGATGCTCCAAAAGCGGCGCAGCGGCCCCGCCCCATCAATGGCCGCAGCCTCGATGAGCGAACGCGGGATCGACTGCAGGCCCGCCAGGAAGAACAGAAAGTTGTAGGAAATCTGCTTCCAGATCGATGCGATGACCACCAGCAACATCGCCTGGTCACCACGCAGCAGCCAGTTCCAGTCAATATCGAACTGCTTGAGTACGAAGGTCACGATGCCGATCGAAGGCGCGAACAGAAAGCCCCACAGGACACCAGCGACGGCTGCCGCTACGGCGTAGGGCCAGATCAACAGCGTGCGATACAGCAGGGCGCCGCGGACGACGCGGTCTGCCATCACCGCCAGCAACAAGGCCATGGCAATGCCGCCGCTGGCCACCAGCAGCGAGAACACGGCGGTGACCTTGAATGACTCCAGATAGGCGTGGTCGTTGAGCAGGTAGCGGAAGTTTTCCAGACCCGCGAATGTGACGTTCATGCCGAAGGCGTCCTGGCTCTGGAAGGCATACCACAACGCCTGGCCCGCCGGCCAGAAAAAAAAGATTACCGTGATCGCCAGTTGCGGCGCGACCAGCAGGTACGGCAACCAGGGGGAGTGGAAGACGACGCGCTTTTCCATGGCAATCCGTCAATCTGGCCCATCCACCCCGGCTTGGCGAATCTAGCCGCCCTTGTTGGTGGCTTCAAACTTGCGTAGGATGTCGTCGCCGCGCTTGACGGCTTCGTCCAAGGCCTCCTTGACGCTCTTCTTGCCAGCCAGCGCTGCTTCGATCTCTTCTTCGATCACTGCGCGGCCCTGCACAAAATTGCCAAAGCGCAGGCCCTTGGAGTTGGCGGTCGGCGGCTTGTTGTTGAGTTGCTTGACTGCCACGTCAGTGCCCGGATTCTGCTCGTAATAGCCCGACTTCTTGGTCAGTTCGGCGGCCGCGTTGGTAATCGGTACGTAGCCACTGTCCTTGTGCCATTGCGACTGCAACTCTGGCGCCGACAGGTAGTTGAAGAACTGCGCGACACCCTTGTTCTCGGCGGCTGTCTTGCCGCCCAGAACCCACAAACTGGCGCCACCGATGATGGAATTCTGCGGCGCGCCCTTGATGTTGTCGTGGTACGGCAGGAAGTTGATCGAGAACGCAAACTTTGCGTTCTTGCGGATGTTGCCCTGCGCCGCCGAACTCGAGGTCAGCATCGCGCATTCGCCGCTGAAAAATTTGGCTTCGGCTTCATTCGTGCGACCGCCATAGGTGAACCAACCGTTCTTGGAAAAGTCCACCAGCATCTGGATATGCGCTACGTGCTCGGGCGAGTTGATGGTGAACTTGGTGCCCAGGCCGGCGATGCCGTTTTCCAGCGTGCCGATCGGCAGGTTGTGCCAGGCACTGAAGTTCTCCACGTGAACCCAGCTCGGCCAGCCCGTGGTGTAGACGCATTCCTGGCCGCTGGCTTTGAGCTTGCCCGCAGCGATGCCGAATTCCTTCCAGGTCTTTGGTGCCGCGTTCGGATCCAGACCGGCCTTCTTGAACGCATCCTTGTTGATGTAGAACACCGGCGTCGAGGAGTTGAACGGGAACGACAGCATCTGGCCCTTGCTATCGGTGTAATAGCCGGCCACGGCACTGACGTAGGCTTTGGGGTCGAACTTTTCGCCCGAATCCTTCATCAGCTTGTAGACCGGCACGATGGCCCCCTTGGCACTCATCATGGTGGCCGTGCCGACTTCGAACACCTGCACGATGTTGGGCGCCTTGCCGGCACGGTAGGCGGCGATGGCGGCGGTCATGGATTCCGCGTAAGAGCCCTTGTAGACCGGCGTGACCTTGTAATTCTTCTGGCTCGCATTGAAGCCGTTGGCCATGGCGTTGACGCGGTCGCCATTGGCACCAGTCATGGAATGCCACCACTGAATTTCGGTTTGTGCCTGGGCTGATACGCAGAACGCCGCCGCAGCGACGACAGCGAGGAGTTTGAACTTCATGGAGTCTCCTAGACGAAAAAGTTTGAGGATAACCGCAGATCGTGACCGTTCTGCGACAACGCTGAATCATACATTTGAAGCAATCCGTCGCCCCGATTATTTGCGTGACGCCGGATTAGGGTTGTCCCCGGTGCAGCGCTGAATGCTGCGCTGCGGTACCATCCCCGGTTACTTGGCCGCGGGGCTGAGCATTCTGCGCCACGCCCCGGCTGTCATTTTCATCCTCATGAACGCCACGACCGAGCTCGATAAGCTGACCTCTGACGGCGCGCGCCCGGCGTCGGGGCACGAACGCATCCGCGAAATCCCGTACAACTACACCTCGTTTTCGGACCGGGAAATCGTCATCCGCCTGCTCGGCGAGCGTGCCTGGGAGGTGCTCAGCCGCCTGCGCGAAGAGCGCCGCACCGGACGCTCCTCGCGCATGCTCTACGAGGTGCTCGGCGACATCTGGGTGGTGCAGCGCAACCCGTATCTGCAGGATGACCTGCTCGACAATCCGAAGCGCCTGGCTTTGCTGGTGCAAGCCCTGCAACACCGATTGGGCGAGGTACAAAAGCGGCGCACCCCGCAGCTTGATCCCCCGCGTGACGCCCTGGTTGGCGAGCTGCTGGAGGCGGCGGGTCAGGCGGTGCGTGCCTTTGCTGCGGCCTTTGCCGAGGTGGCGGCGTTGCGACGCAAGACACAGCGCCTGCTGCTCAAGCTCACCGCCCGGGACAACATCAAGTTTGACGCCTTGTCGCGGGTCAGCCATGTCACCGATGCCACTGACTGGCGTGTTGAGTACCCGTTTGTCGTCCTCACACCCGATACGGAGGCGGAGACAGCCGGACTGGTGAAAGGCTGTATCGAGCTGGGCCTGACCATCATCCCGCGCGGCGGTGGCACCGGTTACACCGGCGGGGCCATTCCCCTGACCTGGAGAAGTGCGGTCATCAACACTGAAAAGCTTGAGGCCATCAGCGAAGTCGAGATGCTTGAGCTGCCGGGCGTGAGCGCGCCGGTGGCCACAGTTTGGAGCGAGGCCGGGGTGGTGACGCAGCGCGTGGCCGAAGCGGCCGAACGCGCCGGCTTTGTTTTTGCCGTCGATCCGACCTCGGCCGAGGCATCGTGTGTGGGCGGCAACGTGGCCATGAATGCCGGCGGGAAGAAGGCCGTTCTGTGGGGGACGGCGCTGGACAACCTGGCCTCCTGGCGCATGGTCACGCCGGATGCGCAGTGGCTCGAAGTCAGGCGCATCAACCACAATCTGGGCAAGATTCACGACGCGGCGCTGGCGAGTTTTGAACTGAAATATTTCAAGGCCAACGGCAAGACCTTGCTGCGCGAGGAGCGCATTGACATCCC
>JAKANU010000281.1 GCA_021812315.1 Pseudomonadota bacterium | reverse complement strand
GCGCAACACGCCGCAAATCTGGGCGAGCCTGTTGCAGGCGCGTAGCCTGGGCCGTCCGGTGGTGGGGCCGCTGGTGCGAGTACCGGCCTTGGGTACGTGGGTTTTGCCGCAAATTCATTTCTATCCGGCCAAGGGCCGGACACCGGCGTTCTGGATTGGTGTCGGCATCGACCGCCAGGCCTTCAACCAATTCTGGAGCGGGTTGATGTCCCGGCAAATGGGTTCAAACCGCCTGCGTCAGTCTGAGGCTTTCATCCTGGTGCGGCAAGACGGCTATGTGCTGGCACGCTGGCCAGACGTTCCCGCGACACAGTTCGCCGCCTTTTACACCCGTCCGCAGACCGGCATCCTGGTGCGTTCGCTGCAGGCGCACGAGGGTTTGTCGGGAGCAGATTTTCATGGAGTGGTGCATTCCATCAACCAGGAGCGCCGCGGCTACTGGACGCGTCTGGGGCCAGGCGCGTCGGATCTGGCGGTCTCGGTGTCCCTGCCGGCCACCCTGTTGTGGGCGGATTACTGGCGGACCCTGGCCCCTACGGCGGCGGCCGCCTTGTTGATCCTGGCCATGCTGACCCTGGCCTATGTGCTGCAGCAGCAGCGCATGCGCACGGAGGCCCAAGCCATCCATGCCCGCCACGAGGCGCTGCTGTCGTACAACGGTCAGTTGCGGCAACTGGCCGACAAGGACTATCTCACGGCCCTGCCCAACCGCCGCTACCTGATGGCCCAGCTGGGCAGACTGTGCGATTCCGGGCAGCGGGAAGCCGGGCTGCGTTTCGCCGTTGCCATTCTGGATCTGGACGACTTCAAGCGCGTGAATGACACCCGTGGACACTCCGAGGGAGACAAGTTCCTCAAAGTCTTGTCACGCAGGCTGCAACAGGCGTTGCGTGAAGGCGATGTGATCGTGCGTTTGGGTGGCGACGAGTTTGCGGTCCTGCTGCTGGGCCTCACCCACGGAGGCGATGCCATGTCGGCCTGCCAGCGCCTGGTGGACTGCGCCCGTGCGCTGGTGGAGCTCAACCCGCAAGATGCCGTGCAGGTGACTGCCAGCCTGGGCCTGGCGCTGCATCCGGAAGACGGCACCGAGCCCGAGGCCCTGTTGCGCCACGCCGATCAGGCCATGTATGCGGCCAAACTGGCCGGCAAGAATCTGGTGCAGCGCTTCGCGCCGCGGATGGAAGAGGCTGCCCACGCCCAGCAAGGTGCCTTCGATCTGCTGCGGCAGGCCTTGGCCGAGCATTGGCTGCGCCTGCACTACCAGCCCGTGTTGGGCATCAGCGGTCGCGACGTTGGCCGTGTGATCGGCGTGGAGGCGCTGCTGCGCATCCGCCACCCGCAGCAAGGAATGCTGACGGCACAATCGTTCATCAGTGCGTTGGACGCGCCGCATCTGGCACGGCCGGTGGGACGCTGGGTGTTGCAACAGGCCCTGGGCCAAGCTCAATTGTGGAATGCGCAGGGGCTGGATCTGTGCGTCATGGTGAACATCAGCACGCTGCATTTCCTCGATTCCGCATGGCTGGATGACCTGCGTGAAGCACTCGCCGGCCACCCCGGGGTGCGGCCGGGACAGATCGAGATCGAACTCACCGAATCCGGCGCGCTGCGCGACCTGGACCTGGCGGCGGATGTCATGCGGGCCAGCGTCGCCGCCGGCGTGCGGGTCGCGCTCGACGACTTCGGTCAAGGCGAAACCACACTGCGCTACCTGCAGCGCTTGCCGACGCATGCCATCAAGATCGACCAGGCATTCGTCCGCGACATGATCGACGACCCGCGCGACTACGCCATCGTCGCGGGTTTGCTGCATATCGCCACCTTGATGGGGTTGTTGACCGTGGCCGAAGGTGTGGAAGATCCCGACACCTTGAATTTGCTGGCCTCGCTGGGTTGTTCCTACGCTCAGGGGTACGGCATCGCCCGTCCCATGCCGGCGGAGGAGTTGACCGCTTGGATCCAGGCGTGGAAGCCGCCGATTTTGCCCCGACTTTCGGTGCATGCCTCGCCCAATCTGCCTGAAATCCAGCGTCAACGCTTCACCCGTCTGTATGCGGCCGCCGAGGGCAGAATCCCGTTCCCGCAGCGGGTGATGGAGGCCGATGCCGAACGTTTTTGCCACCTCGGACAATGGTTGCATGGTGCCGGGCGGTTCTTCTATGGCAACGACTCCCGTTATGCAGACATCCACCGCCGCCACGGACAAATCCACGCCCTGGCGCAACGCGCGAAGGTCGCAGCTGATGCCGGCGACCACGCACGAGCCTTGGACCTGGTGCGCCAAGCCCAGATGATCAACGACACGCTGGTCGACGATCTGGAGCGGATTGTGCGCGGCGAGCCATCGATCAATGCCGATGGTCCTGCACCGCGATAAAGTCGAGCAGGCGCCGGCCACCGCGGGCATCTTCAGTGATGTCCAGGTGGACTAGGATTGAAAAACCGGCGGCATATAACAACGACAGAAACACAGGGATACGGACGCCGGGTGCAACACAGTATTCCTATCCTACGGAGACACAGATGAACCAACTAGCTTCAGCGCAAGCCTGGGCTTACGCCCCGGCTTATGTCAAAAACACCCGACTGATCGAATGGGTCGGGCAGATCGCCGCGCTGACCGGTGCCAAGGACATTCACTGGTGCGACGGCAGTGACGCCGAATACCAACGGCTCTGCCAGCAACTGGTCGACGCCGGCACCTTCAAGAAGCTGAACCCCGCCAGACGCCCCAACAGTTTTCTGGCCTGCTCGGATCCGTCGGACGTGGCGCGGGTGGAAGACCGCACCTTCATCTGCAGCCGCAGCCAGGACGACGCTGGCCCGACCAACAACTGGATGGATCCGACCGAGATGCGCGCGCTGCTGCAGACCGGGGAGCACGCCCTGTTCAAAGGTTGCATGCAAGGCCGCACGCTCTACGTCATTCCGTTCAGCATGGGGCCTCTGGGCTCGCCCATTTCGCATCTCGGCGTCGAGTTGTCGGACTCGGCCTACGTCGCCGTCAACATGAAGCTGATGACCCGCATGGGCCGCCCTGTGGTCGATCTGCTCGGTGCAGACGGCCACTTCGTGCCCTGCGTGCACAGCGTGGGCGCGCCGTTGCAGCCGGGGCAGCGCGATGTGCCCTGGCCCTGCAATGCGCAGAAGAAGTACATCGTCCACTACCCCGAAACCCAGGAGATCTGGTCTTACGGCTCGGGCTACGGCGGCAACGCCCTGCTGGGCAAGAAATGCTTCGCCCTGCGCCTTGCCTCCACCATGGGGCGCGACCAGGGCTGGCTGGCCGAGCACATGCTCATTCTCGGTGTGACCACGCCAAGCGGGCGCAAATACCATGTCGCCGCCGCATTCCCCAGCGCCTGCGGCAAGACCAATTTCGCCATGCTCGTCCCCCCTGCCGCCCTGGGTGACTGGGCCGTCACGACCATCGGCGACGACATCGCCTGGATCAAACCCGGCGGCGATGGCCGGCTCTATGCCATCAATCCGGAAGCCGGCTACTTCGGCGTGGCCCCGGGGACCAATTTCGAGACCAACCCCAACTGCATGCGCAGCCTGGAACACGACGTGATTTTCACCAACGTCGCCCTCACCGACGATGGTGATGTCTGGTGGGAAGGCATGGGCGCGGCGCCGCACCATGCGATCGACTGGCAGGGGCGCGATTGGACGCCGGCCATCGCCCGGGAAACCGGCGCCAAAGCCGCCCATCCGAATTCGCGCTTCACCGTCGCCGCGACCAACAACCCGGCCCTCGATCCGGCCTGGGACGATGCCGCGGGTGTTCCGATCGACGCTTTCATCTTCGGCGGTCGCCGCTCCACCACCGTGCC
>JAKANU010000027.1 GCA_021812315.1 Pseudomonadota bacterium | reverse complement strand
GCTTGGCGCTGCCGCAATCGCTATCAAAGGTGTAGCTGCTTACGCAATGGATACGGGCTTTGCAGGCCAATTGGCCGATGTTTTGAACAGCCGACAGTGGAACTGGATCGGGTTCGTGACGCGCAAACCGATCACCGAAGATTACGTGCCGCTGTTGCCCTGGCTGGGCGTGATGCTCTGGGGTGTGGCAGCGGGCCGGTGGCTGACCCGCCGTGCGGCCGGGCCGCTGGCGTGGTCGGCCCCCGTCGCGCTCAAGCCGCTGGCGACGCTGGGGCGCTGGAGCCTGACGTACTACATGCTGCACCAGCCGGTCATGATTGGCGCGTTGATGGCGGTTGGCTGGGTGCTGCGGCATTAACCACGCGGGGAGCGCGGGTTAGCGGATTGCTGGCAATCACCCCAATTGACATTCTGTTACACCACGATTCAGACCACGTCTTGTCGAGGAGAGTCGCCATGCCCCAGCTTAGCGTTCCCTACGGAAGTCCGCAGTTGCCCGCTGCCCCTGGTGGAGGATTTGCGCGGCCCTGGGTCGAGCAGTTGGCCAAGCAAAGTGCCGAGCTCAACGCCGACCACAGCGTTGTATTCGAGAAACTCAATGCCCTGCTGCGCGCGCTCGCCTCGGGCGAGCGCATGAGTGTGAGTCTGGCGTGCAGCGCCATGTCGGCCGAGGCACGCGCGCACTTCGAGCGCGAGGAGGAGCAGATGTTGGCCAACGATTACCCACAACGTGAGCTGCACGCGGGGCAACACGACGAACTGTTGCGCCATCTCGCGCGCATCAGTTACAAGGTCACTGTCAACATGGGTTACTGGTCCCCAGCCAGCGAGCTTTCCATGCTTGAGCAGTGGTTTGTACCGCACCTTAGCTACGCGGATCAGCACTTTGCCGATTTCGTGGCGGCCCGCCGTGGCGGACGTGCAGACCCTAATCGCGCCGTCTGAAGGCGCGCAACAGGGTTGAGAAAAGCTCTTCGGGGCGGATCGGCTTGATCAGAACCTCATTCATGCCAGCCTGCATGCAGAGTGCCTTGTCCTCGGCAAAGGCGTTGGCGGTCATGGCAATGATGGGCGTGTTGAGGTGGTTGCGCAGTTGGCGAATCCGCCGCGTTGCCTCCAGCCCATCGATATTGGGCATTTGCATATCCATCAGGATCGCAGCATAGGGAGTCTTGCTGGCCATGGCCAGCGCCTGTGCGCCGTCCGCCGCGGTATCCGCGACCAGCTCGGCCCCTTGCAGTTGCAAAACGGTAACCTCGCGGTTGATCGGCTCGTCATCCACCACCAAAATATGGTGACCGTAATAGTGCTGGCGCAGCACGGCTTCGGCCTGGTTGTCGGCTGGCGGTGGCAGCGGCTCCGGCGTGGCGCCATGTACGTCGAGCTTGTTGAGTTTGGCGGTAAACCAGAATCTGCTGCCCATACCCGGCGTGCTTGCCGCCCCGACCGCGCCGCCCATCAGCTCGGCCAGACGCTTGGTGATGGCCAGCCCCAGGCCGGTGCCGCCGTACTGGCGACTCAATGAGTTGTCGGCCTGCTCAAAGGCGCCAAACAGACGCGACATGGCTTCGGGTGTGATCCCGATGCCCGTGTCCCGTACCTCAAACCGCAGCAGCACCGACTTGTCGGTCTCCTTCTCGGGGCTGCAGCGCAGCGTCACCGTGCCCTTGTCGGTAAATTTGATCGCGTTGCCGAGGTAATTCAGCAGGGCCTGCTCCAGCCGTGTCGGGTCACCCTCAAGGTGATACGGCAGGGGCTCGGCCTCGACCAGCAACTCAATATCATGGGAGCGGGCACGCTCGGCAACGATTGCGCAGACCTTGCCCAGCAGGTCGGCGACAACCACCGGCGCGCGCTCGAGGGTCAATTTGCCAGCCTCGATCTTCGAGAGGTCGAGCACATCGTTGATCACCGCCAGCAGATGCTGAGCTGAAGCGTCGATCACGTCCAGACGCCGGCTCTGCTGCGCCGTGATTCCTTCGCGGCGCAAAATGCTGGCCATGCCGATGATGCCGTTCATCGGTGTGCGGATTTCGTGGCTCATGTTGGCGAGGAAGGCGCTCTTGGCAACGTTGGCGGCTTCGGCGCGGATCCGTGCCTCGGTCAGCAGCCGATTGCTGGCTTCAAGCTCCGCGGTGCGCTCGCGAACCCGCTCCTCGAGATGTGCGTTGAGCTCCCTGACCTCGAGCTCGGCCTGTTTGCGCGCGCTGATGTCGCTCAGGCTGATGCGTAGCACCGGATCGCCGCCACGACTCGGGCGGCGCTGGCAGTCCAGTTGCACTGGAAAATCCGTGCCATCGCTGCGGCTCAGCATCAACTCCAGGTTGCCGGTTTCGGCCCCGGCCTGCAGGCGTGTCAACAATCCCGCCCAGCGCGGCTGCTCGTGGGCCGTCACCAGGTTGACGAAATTGCGATGCAGCAAGTCCCCGCGCGATATACCCAACAACTTGACGCTGGTGAGGTTGACCTCCTTGATCATGCCCTCCGTGGTCAAACTCAGATAGCCGACCGGCGCGAAATCGTAGAGATCGACGTAACGGTCATGCTCAAGCTGCAGTTCGGCCTGTCTTTGGCGCAGGGTCTCGTTCTGAATTTCCAACTCGACCTGATGCACCCGCAGTTCGTGCAGCAGATCTTCAACCGGGCGTGCCGCCGCGTCGGCCGGCGCCTGCCCGGCAAGGTCAGCCTCGGCCCGGCTGCGCAGGAGGCCTGGGGTCTGTGGTCTTTCGCCAGACGGATTCATGGCCTTTGGCTCTCCGGGGCGCGGGCATTTTGCCGCAGCGCCAGCAGGATCAACCCGGTGTCACCGCGCCTCGTGACAATGCGCCGGGCATGGACCAGCATGGGTTCCTGGCTCGGGGTCGCACCCTCGAGGACGCAAGGCTCCACGGCGTTCTTGTCCGGCAGGACGTTTTCCAGCAGTTCGCGCAGGGCCGGGCGATTCCACTGCCCGTTGCCGAGCTCGTAGATCCCGCGACCCACCGTCTGTGCGTCGGCCAGCTGAAATTGTTGATAAAAGGCCTGGCTGGCGCAGACCACCTGCAGGTCGGCATCGAGCACCAGCAGCGCATCGGTCAGCGCGTTGACGAAGCCCTGGGCGAATTCACGCGCCAGCTCGCCGAGCCCGCTTGGCTCAAGCGCCAATTCCGCTGCCGCACGCTGCTTGGCTTCGCTGGCGAGCTTGAAGGCACTCACGGCCGTGAAGGTCAGCACCACACCCTCGATCACATTGTCGAGTGTGCGGTACGGCTGGATGCGTGCCAGATACCAGGCGCCGTTGTTGCTGCGCACTTCGCGCTCGATCGGAATCAGGGTGTCGATGACCTTTCGCAAGTCGGTCTGCAGGTCCGCTGACACCTGGGCGTCGAAATTCGATGCGATGTCGCTCAGCGGGCGACCGATGTCGCTGGCAATCAGCCGGTACAACTGCACCGCGGCGGGCGTGTAGCGCCGGATCGTCAAGCGGTGGTCCAGGAACAAGGTGCCGGTGCCGATGCTGTCCATCAGGTTCTTCATGTCGTTCTGGACACGCATCAACTCCTCGATCCGGGCGTTGAGTTCAGCGTTGACGGTGATCGTCTCTTCGTTGAGCGACTGCAATTCCTCCTTGGAAGTTTCCAGCTCTTCGTTGGACGACTGCAGTTCCTCGTTGGTCGATTGCAGTTCCTCGTTGGTCGACTTGAGTTCTTCGTTGGAGGCCTGCTGCTCCTCGCTGGTTGCCTGCAGGTTCTCCCTGGCGTAGGCGAGTTCGCGCTCCAGCTCGGCGATGCGCACGGCTTCTGCCGACACCGCTGTGCGGCGTTTGCCCCGCGGCGCAGGCCTCGCGTCGGCCGCGGTGCCGGGTTGCTGAGCATCAGACGCATCCTCGAAGCTGACCAGCAGCATTGGCTTGCCAGCCCGGTGCCCGGGCAAGGCGCGTACGCTCAAGCGCACGGTCGAGAATCCGCCGTTGGTTTTCACCGAGATGCATCGGTTCAGCGTTGCTTCGGCCTGCGTTGCCGCGCCATGGATGGCCAGGCGCAATTCATGCTGCAAGCCCTCGCGCGCCATGTCGACCACGTTGTTGCTCACCGGCCCTGGCGCCGGACGCAGGTAGCGACCGGTATCGCCGTGCACGTGCAGGATGTTGCCGCGATCATCGGTGGTGACCGAGGCTGGTGCATAGGTTTGCAGCAGGGCGTGGGTGCTGAGCGCGGCGATGTTGCCGGCGCGGCCCGTACCGACCTTCGCGGTGCCGGGCCCGTCCGCCACGCTAGCGTTGTCGCCGCTGTGCCCAGCGGCACCGCGCGACCATGCCATGTCGATACTGGGCTTGAGCAGGGGCGCCACGGTGTTGTGGTTAGCCCGGTAAATCTTCCATTTGCGGTCGATCGGCGCAAACAGATCCGTCCGGTTGGTGATGCTCTCCGAGGTGGACAGGAACAGCACGCCGTTGGCCCTGAGCGCGTAGTGGAAATTGGGAATCAGGCGTTCCTGCAATTCCGCTTCGAGATAGATCAGCAGGTTGCGGCAGCTCAACAGATCGAGCTTGGTGAAGGGCGGGTCCTTGATGACGTTCTGCACGGCGAACACCACCATGTCGCGGATCTCTTTCTTCACCTTGTAGCCGGCATCGTCCTTGCTGAAAAAGCGGCGCAGGCGTTCGGCCGTCACGTCCTGCGCAATGTTGGCCGGATAACGGCCGGCGCGCGCCGTGGCGACGGCGTCCTCGTCGAGATCGGTGGCATAGATCTGGACCGTCAGTTCCTGCTCATGGTGCGCCCGGAACTCCTCGAGCAATTCGTGCATCACGATGGCGATCGAATACGCTTCCTCACCGCTGGCGCAACCGGCGACCCAGACGCGGATCCGGGAACCGGGCGGTTTGTCGCTCAGGAGCAGCGGCAGGACCTTGTCCTTGAGCGCGACAAAGGCCTCGGGGTCGCGAAAGAAACTCGTGACGTTGATCAGGAGTTCTTTGAACAGCAGTTGCGTCTCGGCGGGATTGCCCTTGAGCAGCCGCGCGTAGGACTCCTCGTCCTCCAGACCGTGCTGTGCCATGCGCCGCTGGATGCGACGCCCGATGGTGCTTTTCTTGTATTGCGCAAAGTTGTGGCCAGTGCTGGCGCGAAGTTGCAGCAGGATCTGGTTGATGCCGCTGAGCGCCCTTGGCGGCTCCACCGGCACCGGGGGTTGCCGGTACAGTGCCTGGCAGGTGATCGTGGTCAGCATGGCGGGCATCTGCTGCACTGGCAGGACATGGGTCACATACCCGGCGTCGATGGCGCTGCGCGGCATGCCGCCATACTTGGCGGTAGAGGGTTCCTGGATCATGCACACGCCGCCGGCGCCGAGGATGGCCCGCAGGCCCAAGGTGCCGTCGGTGGCAGTGCCGGAGAGGATGACGCCAATCGCCCGCTCGGCCTGGTCGTCGGCCAGTGAGCGCAGGAATCCGTCGATCGGCATGCGCTGGCCGCGTGCCAACTGCGGCACCGAAACTTGCAGCACGCCGCCGAGAATCGCCATCTCACGATTCGGCGGAATGACATAGACATGGTTGGCCGCAACGCTGACCTGATCGATGGCTTCGACTACCGGCATGGCGGTGCAGCGTTGCAGGATTTCGGTCAGCAGGCTGACATGGCCCGGGTCCAGATGCGGTACCAGCACGAAGGCCATGCCGCTATCGACCGGGCAGGCGCGAAAGAAGGCTTCGAAGGCTTCCAGGCCGCCAGCCGATGCCCCGATGCCCACGATCGGACAGGGCAGGCCGACCGCGGCCAGCTCATTCGCCGGGGCCTTCACGTTGGTGGGAGGGGTGGTTGTAGCGACCTTGACAGGCTTCCTGGTGGCCAAGAGAATCCCTTTCGCTAGCACGGGTTTACGCGGTGCACGGATATTACGCCGTTTCAAATCACAAGGGAACACATTGGATGAAGCTGTTCAAGCGAATTGCCATAGCTTTTCTGGCGTTGTTTGTTCTTGCCCTGCTCGGGGCGTACTACAAACTGCGAACATCCGGTCAGCCGCAGATTGACGGCAGCATGCAACTGCCAGGGTTGACAGCACCGGTCACGGTGACGCGCGACGACTTGGGGATACCCTATATCTTTGCCGCCAACACGCCGGACCTGATCCGGGCGCAAGGTTTTGTGACAGCGCAGAACCGGCTGCTGCAGATGGAGTTGTTCCGCGCCACCTGGCGCGGCGAGCTGGCGCAGACCTTTGGCCCTGATGCTCTGCCCAGCGATATCCGCATGCGTGTGCTGGGGATTCGCCGCAATGGCGAGGCGCACGCCGCCAGGCTCGACGCCGAATCACGCGCGCTGCTGCAATACTATGTGGACGGAATGAATGCTTACGTCGGCGCGCACGCGTCCGATCACCCGATCGAGTTCGCGCTCGCCGGTCTGGCGCCACGCGCCTGGGCGGTGGCCGATCTGGTGGCCCTGGTGCATTTTGTGCATTACACGCACGCGACCAATTTCAAGGCCGAGGTGATTGCCCAGGAACTGATCGACAAGCTCGGTCTGGAGCGCGCCCGCGAGATCTTTCCGCTGACCCTCAACCCGGACTGGAAGACGCCCCCGGCCGCCTCTGCCGCATCGCTGTCCGAACCGGCTCAGGTCGCGCAACTGAACCTGCGCTGGCGTGAGCTCTCGATCGCGCCCGAGACGCTCAATCACCAGGGCCTGGGTTCAAACAACTGGGCCGTCGGCCCGTCGCGCACCGCTTCAGGCAAAGCCATGGTCTCCAACGATCCGCATTTGGACAGCCGGATCCTGCCCGGCACCTGGCACCCGGTGGGCCTGTTCACGCCAGACATCCAGGCCGTCGGTGCGGCGCTTCCGGGCATGCCGGGCATTCTGGTTGGGCGCACCAAGCATGTGGCCTTCGGTGTCACCAACGCCTACGGCGATGTGCAGGATCTGTACGTGGAGACGCTCGATCCGACCGATCCCGGGCGATACATGGAAGGCGGCAAGGGCGTGCCGTTTCGCGTGGTCACCGAAATCATCCGCGTCAAGGACAAGGCGGCTCCGGGTGGCGTGCGCGAGCACGCTTTGAAGATCCGCTTTACCAAACATGGGCCCATCATCAGCGACCACGCCGGCCTGGGTCCGAAGGGCGACAAGCTGCTGGCGCTGCGCTCGACCGATGCGGAAGTGCTGGCGCCACGGCTCGGCATTGAAGGATTGCTCGGCGCACCCGATGCTGCGGCCTTTGACCGCGAAGTGCAGAAGATCGATCTGATGCTGTTCAATTTTGTCTTTGCCGACGATCAGGGCAACATCGCGCACCGCGCCAGCGGCGCTGTGCCGATCCGCGCCGGCGCCGACGGCGGATTTCCGCGCCTGCCTGCGAAAGATGGCAGCGACGACTGGATCGGCTTCATCCCGAAGGACCGGATGCCGGGCATGCTCAATCCGCCACGCGCCTGGGTCGGCACCGCCAACAACGATACACGGGGCGATGCCTATCCGTGGTACTACACGAACTACGTGTCGCCAGACTATCGCTACCGGCGCATTGCCCAGGTGCTGGGTCAGGCGCAGAAGATGTCGGTTGAGGACGACTGGACGCTGATGCAGGACAGTCGCAACCTGCAAAGCGAGGTGCTGCGGCCCCTGATTGTTGCGGCGTTGAAGACAGTGGCTGAGCAGCGTGACCTCGCCGACATGCTCGAAAAGTGGAACGGCGTGGACGACGCAAAGTCCCCCGCGCCACTCATCTACCAGGCCCTGTACCGGGAAATCGCCCGCGGCACGTTCGCCGACAAGCTCGGCGAGGAGGTGGCCAACGACATGCTCTCGACCTGGTACTTCTGGCAGCAGCGCTTTGACCAGTTGCTGGCGAACCCGGACTCAGCCTGGTTTGACGACGTGCGTACACCCGATCGCAAGGAAACGCTGGCCGACGTGATTCGTAGCGCAGCGCCGCGTGCGCGTGCGCAAGTCGAGGCCCTGCAGGGCAAGGACCCGGGGCAATGGAAGTGGGGCAAGGCGCACACCCTGCGCTTTGTCAGTCCGCTGCGGCGCAGTGGCGCGGGCCAGGAACTGCTCGGCGGCTTCACGGTGCAACGATCCGGCAGCGGCGAGACGCTGCAGCGCGGCGTGTACGATTTCCAGAAGCCCTATGACGCGCTGTACACGCAGTCCATGCAAATGGTGGCTGATCTCGCTGACCCCGACAAGATCGAGGCGATTCTTGCCGGCGGCGTGAACGAGCGCCATTTCCAGCCGCACCAGAATGATCAGGCCAAACTCTGGGCCGCTGGGGAGCGCCGTGCCTGGTGGTTCAACCCGGCGCAGGCCAGGGCCCACGCCAGGTCCACGCAACTGCTCTCGCCGCGCTGATTATTCGACTTTCGCCTTGGCGCGCAGTTCTTCCTGATACTTGCCCATCTTTTGCTGAATGAGCTGCTGAGCGATCTGCTGCTTGACGTCGTCAAACTTGGGCAGTTGCGCCTCACGTACGTCGTCAACACGGATGATGTGATAGCCAAACTGGGTCTTCACAGGCGTCTCGGTCATCTTGCCCTTGCCGAGTTTGGGCAGGGCTTCGGCGAACTCGGTCACGTAATTGCCGGCGCCGGCCCAGCCGAGGTCGCCGCCATTGGCTCCTGAGCCCGGATCTTTGGACGACTTCTTGGCGATGTCTTCAAACTTGGCGCCCTTCTTGATCTGCGCAATGATGGCCTTGGCCTGATCTTCCTTCTCGACCAGAATATGGTGCGCGTGGTATTCCTTGCCGGTGTTGGCGGCGACAAACTTGTCGTACTCGGCCTTGATATCGGCCTCGGCCACCGGGTGCGCCTTCTGGTAGGCGCTGAGCAACTCGCGGATCATCAGCGTGTCGCGGGCGAGTTCGAGCTGGGTCTTGAAATCGGCACTGGCGTCGAGACCCTGCTTTTGTGCCTCCTGGACGAGGATTTCGCGGGCGATCACCTCTTCCTTGATCTGTGCCCTGATTTCGGGTGTGACCTCGCGTCCGGAGCGGGCCAGTTGCTGGGCCAGCGCCTCAACGCGTGAGGCGGGAATGGCCTTGCCGTTGACGGTGGCCACGTTCTGCGCCAAGGCCAGAGGCGCCAGCGTGCCGAGCAGGGCAGCGGCAGCAAGGACAGACATCAGATTCTTTTTCATGCGGGTTTCCTGAATAGAGAGTTCGAAAAGGTGGGAGACGGGTGCGTTCACTGCGTTGGGGAGCGCGCTTCGATGGCCAGTGCATGCAGTCCCTGGTCCATGAATTCTCGCAGCGCATCATACACAAGGCGATGCCGTGCCAGGGCTGACTTGTCGGTAAATATATGTGAAGTTATGCGCACCCGAAAGTGCGTGCCAAGACCGCTGTCGTTGGCCCCGGCGTGGCCCCGATGCTGATAACTTTCGTCGATCACCTCCAGCGCCAGGGGCGAAAGTGTCTGGCGCAGCCGAAGTTCGAGCTCTTGTGCGGTGGGCGCGTGGGTGGTGGGTGTGGTCATGGTGGCGTCGGGGCCTTGGGCTCGTCACCCTTGAGGTGCGGCGCAATGTAGAAGCCCTGGCCGATGATGAAGGCCAGCGGGAAGGCGTAGCCCCAGAGTTTGAAATTGACCCAGGCCTCGGTGCTGTAAAACGCCGCCACGTAGGCATTGATCAGCGACATGAAGGCGCAGTACACGACCCAGGTGACGTTGAGCCGGTGCCACACCGCCTCGGGCAGGTCGAGCTGGCTGCCCAGCAGCAGCTTGAGGAAATTCTTGCGCATGAGCCAGATGGCGACGGCCAGGGCGATGGCCATGGCGCCGTACAGCACGGTGGGCTTCCACTTGATGAAGCGTTCGTCGTGCAACGCCAGGGTGAGCGTGCCAAAGATCATGATCAGCGCCAGTGTGATCTTGTGCATCGCCTGCAGTTTGCGGTCCAGGGTGTAAATCAGCGCCATTTGCACGGCCGTTGCCGCCATCAGCACGGCAGTGGCAACGTAGATGTCGTACCACTTGTAGGCGCCAAAGAACAGCGCGATGGGAAAAAAATCAATCAGTATCTTCATCTGGGGCTGAAGTGTAGCGAAGCGGAATTCATGCAGTAGCGCAAGCCATCGGGCGCCGGCCCGTCTTCAAAGACATGGCCCAGGTGAGCGCCGCAGTCCGGGCAAAGCACTTCGGTGCGTTGCATGCCATGCGAGTGGTCGAGGCGACTGGTCACGGCGTCGCCGTCAATCGGCCGGATGTAGCTCGGCCAGCCGCAGTGCGACTCGAACTTCGTGTCGGAATCGAACAGCGCCTTGTCGCAGCAAATGCAGTGGTACACGCCCGCCGCCCGATTCGGCTCCAACTTGCCACTGTAGGCCGGTTCGGTGGCGGCGTAGCGTGTGACGACAAAAGCCAGTGGTTCGGCCCCCTTGTCGCGGAGCAGGGCTTGCCACTGCTCGTCGGTTTTCTCAATCTTATAGCTCATGGCGGCTTGGTCCAGGTTTCAGGAACTGCAACTGATCTCGATCTTGCTGGCCCAGTCGGGCGGGAAATCGGCGTAGTCGTCAAAGCCCGGGTGTTCGGCAAAGGGCGACTGCAACAATGTCAAAAGGGTTTGGACTCCGGAAAAGTCTTTTAGTTTCGCCTGCTCGATGGCCGCCTGTGCCAGGTGATTGCGGAGCACGAACTTCGGATTCGTGCTTAGCATCAAATCGGCCGCCAATGGCCGTGGAACAAGCGTGAGGCGCTCTGAATATCGTAGCAACCAGGCGTCGATGGCGGGGCGATCGAGGAACAGATCGCGCACGCCTTGCCAATTGGCGCTGGCCGCGCCACGGCTCAGTCGACGCCAGAAGATGCTGTAGTCGATGCGGTGTTTGGCCAGCAGCGCGAGGATCTCGCCCGTGCGGGCTTCATCGGCCTGCGCCGTCGCCCCTTCGCGTTCGTCCAGGCCAAGCTTGGCGCGCATGCGCCGGCCAAGTTCGGCCGCAAACAGCGTCTTGTAGGAATCGAGCGCGGCCAGCGCCATCTCCTGATCTCCGATCAGGGGCAGCAATGCCTGGGCCAGGCAAAACAGGTTCCAGTAGGCCACATTGGGTTGTTGGGCATAGGCGTAGCGACCCAGCGTGTCGGAGTGGTTGCAGATGTGTCCCGGGTCGAACGCATCGAGAAACTGGAACGGACCGTAGTCGATCGTAAGACCCAGAATGCTCATGTTGTCGGTGTTCATGACGCCATGGCAAAAGCCCGCCGCCTGCCACTGCGCAAGCAGTGCGGCGGTACGCTCGCTGACCGCATCGAGCAGGGCAGCGTAGGCATGGCCCGGGAACTTGCCGCTTTCGCGACACTGTGGGTAGAACCTGTCGATGACGTAATCAGCCAGTGTCTTGAGTTCGAGATGCTGGCCGCGGTGCGAGAAGTGTTCAAAATGGCCAAAGCGGATAAAGCTCGGCGCGATGCGGGTGAGGACGGCTGCGGTTTCGGTCGTTTCACGCTGCACTGGTGCGTCCGAGCCGGTGACGCACAAGGCGCGTGTGCTTGGGATGCCCAGGGCGTGCATCGCCTCGCTGCACAAAAACTCGCGAATGCTGGAGCGCAGCACCGCGCGGCCATCACCCATACGCGAGTATGGTGTCAGACCCGAACCCTTGAGTTGCACTTCGAGTCCGTTACTGGTCTCGCCAAGCAGGTGTGCGCGGCCATCGCCGAGCTGCCCGGCCCAGTGGCCAAACTGGTGCCCGCTGTAGACACCAGCCAGGGGTTGTGTGCCCCGGATCATTCGGTTGCCGCTGAGCGCGTCGAGCCATTCGGGCGAGGCCAGCACGGCGGGTTCCAGGCCGAGTTCGCGGGCCATGGGTTCGCTGCGCCCCACCCAGTAAGGCGCGGGTAAAGGTTCGGGTATGACGGAGCTGTAAAAGGCCGGACCCAGCGCGTGGAAGCTGTTGCGCCAGCTCAGGCCGCAGTCAACTTCGCCGAGTGTCTTGGCAGCCAGGTTCATGGGGTGATTGTCCCGCAGGGAGCTCGGACCCGCGCGGTGCAGGGTTATCCGGAAAAACCGCAGTACCATGTACCCGGGGTTGCAAATGTTTCATTTTTCAGGAGTTCATAAATGCTCGGGTTGATGCAAAGCCAACAGTTGCTGATTTCTTCGCTGATCGAGTTTGCCCAGCGCCATCATGGCGAAGGCGAAATCGTCTCGCGCCGCGTCGAAGGCGACATTCATCGCTGCACGTACAGGGAAGTGGCTGAGCGGTCGCGCCGGGTTGCCAATGCCCTGGATGCACTCAAGCTTGAATTCAGCGATCGCGTGGCCACGCTGGCCTGGAACGGCTATCGCCATCTGGAACTGTATTTTGGTGTCAGCGGCTCGGGTCGGGTCCTGCACACACTCAACCCGCGCCTGCATCCGGATCAGATCACCTGGATCACCAAACATGCCGAAGACCGTGTGCTGTGTTTTGACCTGAGTTTCCTGCCAATCGTCAAGGCGATCCACGCACGCTGCACCACGATCAAGCACTACATTGCGCTTTGCGATGCCGACAAGCTGCCCGCGGACAGCGGCATTGCGGGGCTGCTGAGCTACGAGGCCTGGATTGGCGCGCAGTCGGGCAACTACCGCTGGCCGTCGTTTGACGAGAACTCGGCCTCGAGCATGTGCTACACCAGCGGCACCACCGGCAACCCGAAAGCGGCGCTGTACAGCCACCGCTCGACCATGTTGCATGCCTTTGCCGGCGCGCTGCCTGATGCCCTGAGCATGAGCGCGCGCGATACCGTGCTGCCGGTGGTACCGATGTTTCACGTCAATGCCTGGGGTCTGCCGTATTCGGCGGCGATGACCGGTGCCAAGCTGGTGTTCCCGGGGCCGGCGATGGATGGCAAGTCGATTTACGAGTTGATCGAGGGTGAGCGCGTCTCCTTTGCGGCTGGTGTCCCGACGGTCTGGCAAATGATGCTTGGCCACATGCAGGCGGCGGGCTTGCGCTTTTCCACGCTCAAGCGCACCGTCATCGGTGGCTCGGCGTGCCCACCGGCCATGATCACGGCGTTCAATGATCTCTACGGCGTCGAGGTGCTGCATGCCTGGGGCATGACCGAGATGTCGCCGCTGGGAACGGTCTGCACGCTGAAGAATCGGCATCTTGCGCTGAGCCCGGAGGAAAAGATGAAGATCCGGCTCAAGCAGGGCCGTGGCATTTTTGGCGTGGACATGAAGATTGTTGACGGCCAGGGCGCGGAACTGCCCTGGGATGGCAAAGCCTTTGGCGACCTTCTGGTAAGGGGGCCGTGGATCATCAGCGACTATTTCAAAGGCGAGGAGGGATCACCATTGATTGATGGCTGGTTTCCCACCGGAGACGTGGCCACCATCGATGCCGATGGCTACATGCAAATCACCGATCGCAGCAAGGACGTCATCAAGTCCGGCGGTGAGTGGATCAGTTCCATTGACGTCGAGAACATTGCGATGGCGCATCCATCGGTGGCGATGGCCGCATGCATCGGGATGAAGCACCCGAAATGGGACGAACGCCCGATCATCGCCGTCGTCAAGAAGCCGGGCGCCGAGGTCTCGCGCGAGGAATTGCTGGCGTTTTACGAGGGCAAGACGGCGAAGTGGCAGATTCCCGACGACGTGGTGTTTGTCGACGCCATTCCGCTTGGGGGGACCGGGAAGATGCAAAAGACAAAATTGCGTGAAATGCTCAAGGATTACCGCCTGCCCACGGCCTGATCGGCCGGTTGGCTGTCGCGCAGATGATTCGCTCTAGTGGAAAACCCCTGTGATACATTGAGTCACATGCTTGTAACCTGTAAGACTTGTACGGAACCAACCTTGGAGAAATAGCGATGAAATTCACAACCAAAATAGTGGTCGGCGCGGTCGCTGCCGTCTGTGTCAGCGCAGCACTTGCGCAAAAGGGTGAAACGGTCAAGATTGCGTTTATTGACCCGCTGTCGGGGCCGTTTGCCAATGTCGGGCAAAACCAGCTCAAGAGTTGGCAGTATGCCGCAGAGCATCTGGGTGGGGCGAAGAACCCGGCGGGCGTGAAATTCGAGATCACGGGTTTTGACAACAAGGGCTCGCCCCAGGAGAGTCTGAATTCGCTCAAGGCGGCCATTGATCAGGGCTATCACTATATTGCCCAAGGCAATGGATCAGGCGCGGCGCTGGCCTTGTCCGACGCCGTTGCCAAACACAACGAGCGCAATCCGGGCAAGGAGGTTTTGTTCCTGAATTACGCCGCTGTGGATCCCGCACTGACCAATGAAAAATGCGATTACTGGCACTTCCGGCTTGACGCGGACACGACCATGAAGATGGAGGCCTTGACAACCTTCATGAAGGACCAGCCGTCGGTCAAGAAGGTCTATCTGATCAACCAGAATTACTCGCACGGGCATCAGGTTGCCAGGTATTTCAAGGAAGACATTGCGCGCAAGCGCCCGGACGTGAAGATCGTTGGTGAGGACCTGACACCCATCGGTCAGGTGAAGGATTTCTCGCCGTATGTGGCCAAGATCAAGCAGTCCGGCGCCGACTCCATTGTGACGGGCAACTGGGGTACCGACCTGACCTTGCTGGTGAAGGCGCTCAACGAAGCTGGCCTGAAAGTGCCTCTTTATACCTACTACGCGCAGGTGACAGGCACTCCCACCGCGCTCGCGGCCGGTGGCGACAGCGAGGTCTACATCGTGGCCTATGGGCATGCCAATCACAAGGGCGAAATCGGGGCCATGGCCGAAGAGTTCAAGAAAAAGTTCAATGACGATTACTACACGTTGGCGACGTACAACGGGATCAACCTGATGGCCGCCGCAATTGCCAAGGCCAAGTCCACCAATCCCGTCAAGGTCGCTGCGGCCCTTGAGGGGCTGACGGTGAAGAGTTTTGCCGGCGACGTGACGATGCGCAAGAGCGATCATCAACTGCAGCAAACCATGTTCATCACTAAGTGGCAAAAGGCCGACAAGAAGTATCCGTACAGCATCGAGAACACCGGCTACACGACAGTGCCGGTCAAGCAGATGGATCCGTATGTTTCCAGCACGCCAACAAGTTGCCAGATGAAGCGTCCGGGTTGATCGGCGATCCCACGAGGCCGGGTTGGCGGGTGCCGATCCGGCTTTTTTTATGCCTGTACCAATCGGAGCAGGCCTGTCGCATGGGTGATTGAGCTCGGGGGAAACCCCTCTTGGTGCAACGCACAAATACTTATACTCTGCGCCAGGATCAACCGATGACAAACCAGGAGCTGACTATGAAACTTATGCTTGGATTGGTGGCGAGTGCGGCCTTCTTGTGCGCAGGTAGCGCGTTTGCACAAAAGGGCGAAACGGTGCGCATCGCGATGCTCGAAGGCCTGTCGGGCCCGATGGCCAATGTCGGGCAAAACCAGCTCAAGAACTGGCAGTTTCTGGCACAGCGCATGAATGGCACCAAGAATGCTGCCGGTGTCAACTTCGAGATCGTCGGCATGGACACCAAGGGTTCCCCGCAGGAAGTCCAGAACGCGCTCAAGGCGGCCGTCGACCAGGGCTTTCGTTATGTGGTGCAGGGCAACGGCTCGGGCGCCGCGCTGGCCCTTGCTGACGCGGTGGCCAAGCACAATGAACGTAACCCGGGCAAGGAGGTTGTTTACCTCAACTACTCGGCGGTTGATCCGGCTTTGACCAACGAAAAATGTTCCTACGCACATTTCCGGCTGGACGCGGACACGTCGATGAAGATGGAGGCGCTGACCACCTTCATGAAGGACCAACCAAAGGTCAAGAAGGTCTATCTGATCAACCAGAATTACTCGCACGGGCATCAGGTCGCCAAATATTTCAAGGAAGGTCTTGCAGCCAAACGCCCGGACGCCACGATTGTTGGGGAGGATTTGCATCCGATCGGTCAGGTCAAGGATTTCGCTCCTTACGTGGCGAAGATCAAACAATCCGGCGCCGACACCATCGTGACCGGCAACTGGGGTCAGGATTTGACGCTGCTGGTCAAGGCGCTGATTGAAGCCGGACTGAAGCTGCCGATCTATTCTTACTACGCAGGCGTGTCGGGCACGCCCACCGCGCTGGCTGCGGGCGGAGACATCGAGGTCTACCAGATTGCGTACAACCACTCCAATTACCCGGGTGAATTGGGCGCGATCATGCGCGACTTCAAGGCCAAGTTTGGTGAGGATTTTTATACGTTTTCCATCTACAACGGCATCGTGCTGCTGTCCGACGCAATGGCCAAGGCCAAATCCACCGATCCCATGAAGGTTGCCGCTGCCATGGAGGGTCTGAAATTCAAGGGCTTCAACGGCGACTCGGAGATGCGCAAGGCCGACCATCAGATGCAGCAAGGGCTGTACATTTCCAAGTGGCAGAAAGTCGACAAGAAGTACGCCTACAACGTCGAGAACACGGGCTATACATTTGCCCCGGTCAAGTACATCGAAGCCTATGTCGCGAGCACGCCCACCAGTTGCCAGATGAAGCGCCCGGGCTAAGCCTGCCGCGCACTGTCTTGCAGCGCTAGCCGGCTCGGCGCGCGCTATGGGTGCGCAAACCGGTATCGGTGGCGAGTCGGTTCATTCCCGGTCCCGCCGAGCCGGCCTGGCCTTGAGTACGACAATACGCAGGAAGCAATCTCTATGGAGTTCTACACCATTTCCCTGCTCAACGGCATCAGCTACGGTTTGCTGCTGTTCATGTTGAGTTCGGGGCTGACGCTGATCTTCAGCATGATGGGCGTGCTCAATTTTGCCCACGCCTCGTTTTACATGCTCGGCGCATATTTTGCCTATACCGTCACCGAGATCGTCGGATTTTGGCCGGCGCTGCTGGTTGCGCCGGTGCTGGTGGGTGTACTCGGCGCTGCGTTTGAGCGGTATTTTCTGCGCCGCGTGCACAAGTTCGGGCATGTGCCCGAACTGCTGATCACCTTCGGATTGAGCTACGTCATCCTGGAAGTCGTGCAACTGGTCTGGGGTAGAAGTTCTGTGGACTACCGGATTCCCGAGGCACTCGACGGTCCGTTATTCACGATTTTCGGTACGCAGTTTCCGACCTACCGGGCGTTCATGATGGGGGTGGCGCTGCTGATGCTGGTGGCGATCTGGCTATTGCTCACGCGCACGCGCATCGGCCTGGTCATTCAGGGCGCGCTGGCGCACCCTGAAATGGTCGAGGCCCTGGGCCACAACGTGCCGCGAGTCTTCATGTTGGTATTCGGTGGCGGCTGCGCCCTGGCCGGGCTGGCCGGCGTGATTGGCGGCAATGCCTTTGTGACCGAACCGAGCATGGCGTTCTCGGTGGGTGGCGTCATCTTCGTGGTGGTGGTGGTCGGCGGCATGGGCTCGCTGGCCGGCGCGTTTCTGGCCTCGCTGCTGATCGGCATCCTGCAAACATTTGCCGTGGCGATCGACGCTTCGCTGCTCTCCGCGCTGAAGACGCTTGGTCTGGTACTGACACCCGAGACTTTCGGCTATCCGCTGCTCAAACTCAAGCTCAGCCAGGTAGCGCCGATCCTTCCGTATCTGTTTCTGGTGTTGATTCTGATTTTCCGGCCCAAGGGTCTTCTTGGCACGCGGGAGGGTTGATCCGATGAGCGCCCAAGTCTATGAATTCAAGCCGCTCAACGTCGGGCGCGCCATTGTGTGGT
>JAKANU010000280.1 GCA_021812315.1 Pseudomonadota bacterium | reverse complement strand
CGATGACCATTGTTCGCCCGCTCGCGATACGCTGCAAATTGGCGGTGACCACGGCTTCGCTTTCAGGATCGAGAGCGCTTGTCGCCTCATCGAGAATGAGAATGCGTGGGTCGTGGATGATCGCGCGCGCGATTGCCAGCCGCTGCCGCTGTCCGCCCGAAAGGTTGGGAGAGCCTTCCTCGATGTGGGTGTCGTACCCATTGGGCATGCGTTCGATGAATTCCTCCGCCCCCGCCAGACGCGCGGCGCGCACGGCGTCGACCAAAGTCAACCCCGGGCGGCCAGCGATGATGTTGTCGCGAACAGAGCCGCGAAACAGGAAATTATCCTGCAAGACGACTCCGAGGACGGCGCGGCGCACGGAGTCTCTTAACGTACGATTTTTTCCGTTTTCTGAGGCGAGCCCAAAATGACCGAAACAACCGAGAGAATCCGCGCCTGCAGTGTGCCGGCCGCCGCGCTGCTTGTTCGTGCCGATGGAATTTTGACCCACCGTGCCGATTCAATTTTGACCCGGGGTCTAAGGCCGACTGCGTCGCAGTCGGGTGTGGATAAGTCTACGGTTTTTGCGTGGGGTTGGCTCCTGGCGGGTGGGTTTGGATCCTTGGGGCAAGCTGCGTCGGGCGTAGCCCAGAGCGGCTTGCCCCAAGGGCTTGTGGGGGTCAAAGCGGTGTCTCGGGCTCAGCGGGCTGGGGTGCCTGTGCTGTGCCCGAACGCCTTTGCTCCCGCGCCTTGATGCGGGTCTTGGCGGTTTCCGTGCTGTGACGGAAGCGGTAGCTCTCGTTCCCGGTTTCCAGAATGTGGCAGTGGTGTGTGAGCCGGTCGAGCAAGGCGGTGGTCATCTTCGCATCGATGAACACGCTGGACCACTCGCCGAAGGCCAGATTGGTCGTGATCAGCACGCTGGTGTGCTCGTAGAGCTTGGACAGCAGATGGAACAACAAAGCCCCGCCCGCCTGACTGAAGGGCAGATACCCCAGCTCATCGAGAATGACCAAGTCCATGCGCAAGAGGCTTGCCGCAATCCGCCCGGCTTTGCCCTGCGCCTTCTCCTGCTCCAGCGCGTTGACCAGATCGACGGTGGAGTAAAACCGCACCCGCTTGCCGTGCTGCGTGATGCCCGCCACGCCGATGGCCGTGCCCAGATGGCTCTTGCCCGTGCCGGGCCCGCCCACCAGCACGACGTTGTGCGCGGCTTCGGTAAAGGCCATGCTGGCGAGTTGCCCCACCAGCGTGCGATCAACCCTTGAGGCATCAAAGTCAAACCCCGCTAGATCGCGGTGCACCGGGAAGCGGGCCGAGAGGATTTGATGGCGTACCGAGCGCACGGCGCGATCTTCCTGCTCGGCCTGCAGCAAATGCTCGACGAGCCACTGCGCGGCATCCAGCCTGGCGTTCGTCCCCAGACCTTGCAAATCGGCCCAGGCGCCGGCCATGCCGTGCAGCCGCAACGCCTTGAGTTCCGCAATGACCTCACGCATGATCTCGCTCCTCGTCAGTCACCCGCAGGCGGTCATAGCGGGCCGTGTCGGCGCGGGGTGGATCGGCCATCGTCAAGGCCGTGGTCACTTGGGCGGGCTGGGGGCCGGTCTGCAAGCGCCCCATCACGTTGACCACATGCTCCACGCTGATGCGCCCGGACGGGGCCGTGGCTTCGAGCACCAGCGCGGCGGCCACCAGCACCGCCTCCAGCCCGGATGCGGGCACCAGCGCCAGCACCTGGGCCATGAGCCGGTCGCCCCCGTCTTGCCGCAGCAGCGCCTGGCGCAGTTGCTGCAAGGGCTGGGGCAGATCGGCAAACGGCGCGCCGTTGCGCAACGCCCCGGGTTTGCGTTGAATCAGCGGCACATAGTGCTGCCAGTCGTAGATGGTCTGTCCCCGGTTGGCCAGCCGGGCATGGCGGGCCACACACACGCCGTCATGCACCACGACCACCTCGGTGGGATACACCCGGGTGCTCACCCGCCGCCCGGCGAGTTCACAGGGCACGGAGTAACGATTGCCAGCCATGGCCACCAGACAGGTGCTGCTGACCTTGACCGTGTTGTCCACATAGCCGTCGAACGCTGTGGGCATGGGCATGAGGTGCGGCTGCTCGTGCTCGAGCATCTCGGCCACGGTGAACTGGCTGAACTCGGGATGGAAGATCTCCTGCCACAAGCCACGGCAGCGCATGGCCAGCCAGGCATTGAGTTCGGCAAAGGAGCGCCAGGGCGTCGACAGGGCCTCAATCCACACACGTCGCCTGCTGTCCTGGACGTTCTTCTCCACCACCCCCTTCTCCCAACCGGAAGCGACGTTGCAGAAGTCGGGGTCGAACAGGTAGTGGCTGCACATCGCCGCAAAGCGCGCGTTGACGTCGCGCTTCTTGCGCGGGTGCACTTTGTCGACGGCTGTCTTCATGTTGTCATAGATGCCGCGATGCGGCACTCCGCCGAAGGCGGCAAACGCCTGGGTATGGGCGTCAAACAGCATCTCGTGACCTTGGCTGGGATAGGCCCCCAGCCAGAAGGCACGGCTGGCGCACAGCTTGACGTGGGCAACCTGCACGCGGTACGGCACGCCGCCCACCACCATGCTCTCTTCACTCCAGTCGAACTGGAAGGCTTCGCCCAGCGCAAACGTCAAGGGCACGAAGGCGTGCACAGCGCTCGTGCCATCGGCCTGTCGCCAGGCGCGCAGTAAATCGGTGACGCGGCTGTAGGCGCCGTCATAGCCTTGTCGCTTCAACTCGGCATGCAATGCCCTGGCCGTGCGCCGCTGCGCTTTAGGACGCTGCGCATCAATGGCCACGGCCTGCCGGAGCCACTCCACATAGGGCGCGAGCTTGCGCGAGGGTTGTGTTCGCCGCGCCGCGTACCGCGGTACGACATCGCCCGGCTGGCGTAGCCAGGTACGCACCGTGTTGCGCGACAGCCCCGTACTGCGGGCAATCTCTCGAACGGATTTGTTCTGGCGGAAATGCATCCGCCGGATCTTGCCAATCATGTCCATGGTGATCACTCCTGCTCCCCGTGCCTAAAAAAGCAGCAGGGTAGGTGGAACACCCGGGTCAATTTTGCGTCGGCATAACCTTCAAAAGTGGGTCAATTTTCGTTCGGCACGAACACGCCAGCAGGGTGCGAGCCGACTGGATGGCCACCAGTAAACGCGCCGCCCAGCTTGATGCCGTGCGAGCCCGCAACCACCAGCCGCCGCAGTCCACCCCACCCAAGGAGACTCCGCCCGCCCCAGAAACTATTCGAGCCCAGCTCGCCGCCCTTCAAGAGAAATTCACCCGTCGCGCCGCAAGCGCCTGATCCTTTTCAACACATCCACCCTGCAAGCGACCGTCATGACCTCCACTACAGCCCTTCCTTTGGACTTCGGCACCCCTGGCGCCGACCCGCAGCAACTGCGCTCCATTCCGCTCGATGCCCTCCGCATCGACAGTGATTTCCCGGTGCGCAAAAACGATCCAGACGCGCTGGACGCTCTGGCGAAGAGTCTGGAAATCGTCGGCCAGCTCCAACCGATCGGCGTTCGCGCTGCCGGCAAGAACTGGACGCTGGTCTATGGCGAACGGCGCGTGCGCGCCGCACGCCTGCTGGGCAGGAGCACGCTGCTGGCCCGCATCTACTCCCCCATCGGCGCAGCGCCTGTGGTACTGCGCGCCACCGAGAACATGCACCGGCAGGAGTACAGCCTGGAAGATGCGGCTGACACGGTGCTGCGCCTGATCGAAGCCGGCATGACAGCGCCAAGCATCGCCAAGGCCCTTGCCCGGCGCGAGGCCTGGGTCAACAGCATGCTGTCCTTCTCCCGCAATCCCCTGGCGCGTGAACTGGCCAGCCTGGGGCGGTTGCAGTCGGTTTCTGCCT
>JAKANU010000279.1 GCA_021812315.1 Pseudomonadota bacterium | reverse complement strand
GAAAACGAACAGATCACCGCGCTGTTGCGATGGATGGAAGCCACTGCGCAGGTCGGTTGGCTTATCAATGATCTGGAGCGGTCGGAGCGTACGTGCCGGCTCTTTGCGTGGTTGGCAGGGGTGGTAAGGTGGCACCCGTTTGTCCGGCACGACGGGCCAGTTTCCTTCCGGCGAGCCTTTCGGGAAGAGGACTGGGTGCGCTTGCTGGCGACTGCTGAGATTTCGCTGGAATCTGCTACGGTTGAACATTGGCGACCGGGACGGTTGTGTGTGGGGAGGTGGAAATGAGCTCGTGGCCGGCGTCCAACTCAGCCCATCCCAGATTCAAGACAATCCTCTGGATGGCGCTTGGAATCACTGTGCTCTTTGTCTTCATTACCTCAGAGCTTCTCCTCATTACCGATTACCCGATGTACCACGCTTACCGTCTGCAGGTCATCGCCGATCGCCATCTCCTTATCCCGCATACAATCGCCGGAATCTTCGCTCTTTTGATCGGTCCCATCAATTTTTCCTCACGTATCCGCCAGCGCCACTTTCAACTCCATCGCGTCCTCGGATACATCTATGTAATTTCTGTTTTTATCGGTTCCTATACGGGCATCGCTCTCGCGGCCGGCCGGCCGGGGCTCCCAGGAACCACCATGCAGGCTGCCGCCTGGATAGTCTGCACGGTCGCAGCTTTCGTCGCAGCACGCAATCGCCAGATCGTCGTGCACCGCCAATGGATGGCCCGTTCCTATGCCGTGACGTTTACCTTCGTTTCCAGCCGTGTGCTCAACCTCTGGCCACGTTACTGGAGCCACCTGGGCGACGTGCTCGCTGCTGTTGGAGTAATCGCCTTCACCCTTGCTTCGCTGTTGATCGTGGACCTCAGCCTCAACTGGAGCGAACTCACTACACGTCGCAACTGATCGTTGGCCATCGGTTACAAGAGCTCAAGATGTGGGATTGCAAAATGTCCTATTTCGAGAAGCTGGTGCCCACCAGGTCCGAACTGACTACAGGCCCGTAACCACCGAGTTGCCCAACAACTACCGCCACCGCAGGATCCTCACCCTCGAGTACCCACACCCTCACATCTTTCGGTTGAAGGCCGAGCAGCCGCGCAATCAGACTCACGATGCCGCCCAGATCTGGATGGACTCGAAACACTGTCGCCTTGAGGGTTTGTCCTGCCAAGTGAACCGTCTGCTCGTCCTCCGGCGAGATAAGGATCTGAACCAACCGCCCGCCTCCGAATGGCGCTAGCATCCGCACCCGAAATGGCGTCGTATTGCGCGACACGTTCAGCAGCAATGTTCCAATGAAGCCATTTGCCAGGTCATCGGGCAGCTTCATGTGCTTGCTCTCGACGTCTATGTTGCCATTTTTGTCTCTTGTGCGACTGGTCACTATGCCGGTAGAGGCATCTATCGTAAAGTCGATGGGCTTTGTAAAGAACGGCCCCTGCTGTATGTGATGGTAGCGTACTAACCGAAACGTGCCTTGCTGTGTGTACGTCGTCGCCTCGTCATCAATCGATCCATCGACAAAGTGATAGGTCAGGCGCATCATTACTTCATCGCCCTGCACAACCTGCAAAAACTCACCACTGGCAATAGTTTTTCCATCTTCGGAGCGGGCCACCATAAACCGGTGCATTGGCTGTTGAATATGTCTCACTGAAATCGGTTCAGCAAGCGCTACGGTGCCTACCATCATCGTCCACAAAACGACGACCAAGAAATTGCTTCGCTCCATCGATTGCCTCGTTCTAACGCATTAGACGCATCCATCTGGGCAGCGCACTACTGGCTCCACAATAATGTTTTGTTGAGGATGACGCACCAAAATGCTTTTTGGGGCGTCTACTAAAATTGTGCTGTTCTGCTACAAGTTGATTGAATTTCCAGTGGACCAGGAGTGATGCTTTGCAAGATGAAGTTCTGATAATCGGTGGCGGAGTGGCAGGCTGTGCTGCTTCGATCGCACTCGGCCGGAGGGGGCGACGCATCAGGCTGATCGAACGCGAAGCTACACCGCGCCACAAGGTCTGCGGAGAGTTCCTCAGCGGTGAAGCTCTTGAGGACCTGTATGCGCTCGGGATCGATGTGGTTGCGCTTGGCGCTGTACCCATCCCTTACGTTCGACTCGCCGCCGCCAAGCCCGCCGTGGAGGCTCCTTTACCCTTCCCCGCAAAGTCGCTCACGCGCAAAACGCTTGACACTGCGCTCATCGCCGAAGCCATTTCCTCGGGGGTCCGTGTCGAGCGCGGCCGCAGCGTTCAGTCACTCACTCGCACACCAGCCGGCATGTGGCAGGCAACGCTCGACGACGGCGCAGTCTTTGAAGCGCCAACGGCTTTTCTCGCCACAGGCAAACACGATCTGCGTGGCTACCCGCGTCCAAAAGACCCGCAGCGATGGGTCGCCTTCAAAATGTATTACCGGCTTGCGCCCGCACAATCCGCTGATCTCGCACACGCTTCTGAGCTGATGCTCTACCCCGGTGGCTATGGCGGGATCCAGCCGGTCGAAGGCGGCATTGCCAACCTATGCTGGGTCGTGCAACAGCGGTATCTCGCAGGCGTGGGCCATCGCTGGGAGAACTTGCTCGCAAAGATGCAACAGGACTGTCCGCACCTTGCGATGAGGCTTTCCGGCGCCGAGCCGTTGCTCGACAAACCGATCGCCGTCACCCATATCCCGTACGGTCACATCCGGCGCACGACTGAGGATGGTCTCTATTGCATTGGCGACCAGGCTGCCGTCATCCCCTCGTTCACAGGCGATGGCATTTCGATCGCCCTGCATACGGCACGTTGTGCTGTTGCTGCCTTCCTCGCAGGCGAGTCGGCACCGCTCTTCCAGGCTCGCCTTCGGTCTGCACTGCTGCCCCAGATGCGCCTTGCCGAGTTTGCCGCCGATGGCTTGAACAACGCTCTCGCACGCGCGGTATTGCCATTTTGCCTAAGGATCTGGCCCGGCGTGATGCGCGTAACGGCCAGGCTGACACGCGTCGCCGCTGGGCATACAACGGCTGTCTCCCATGCAGTCGCTGACTGAACATCCACTCGCAGAAGTCACCCTCAAAGAGAGATACAATGCAATCCTTTTCCGCCTTCGTCCTTGCTGTGTTACTCGTCCCGGCCGCGCTCGCTCAGCATCAGTCCTTCGTCGTTGATCCTGGCACCAGCCAAGTCAAGATGACGCTCAACACGACCCACGAGGTCGTCCACGGCACCTTTCACATCCAATCGGGATCAATTGAATTTGATCGCAGCAATCTCAAGATGTCGGGCTCGGTGGTCGTACTGGCCGGTAGTGGGAAGACGGGAAATGGCAGTCGCGATAAAAGGATGAATAAGGAAATTCTCAAGGCAGACCAGTACACGACCGTCTCCTTTGCGCCCAAAGCCTACATCGGGACAATCGCGTCCTCTGGCGACTCTACCATTCAGGTAAGCGGAGTGTTCACCCTACTCGGCAATCCTCACGATTTGACGATTCCGATGCAAATTCACATCGATGGATCAAAGGCGACAGCGAAGGCGCAATTCGTCGTTCCTTATGTTCAGTGGGGTCTTAAGAATCCGAGCTTCATGTTCTGGAAGGCTGACAATGACGTTGCGATTGATCTCAATCTTGTTGGCCAGGTTTCTAACTAACCGACCACCCTGCTTGCACGCAAAATTTCAAAACGATAGACCCACAACGCGGGGCCACAGGAACGGCTGGTCAAATTAGTTCGACAGACAACAAAAAAGCCGCCGAGGTCGGCAGCTTCGTAATCTGTCCCTAACTGTCCTTTGTCGGAGCAACCAAACAAATCGTAAGCTGTTGATTTGTTTGGTTGCGGGGGCAGGATTTGAACCTGCGACCTTT
>JAKANU010000278.1 GCA_021812315.1 Pseudomonadota bacterium | reverse complement strand
TCACCCCCGGAAAACGCGATGAACCTGGTCACCGCTGGCAGTGAGCTGGCGCGGCGCATGCTTTCACACCCCTTGCCAATCATCGTTGCCTGCCCCGGGCATGCAGTTGCCAAAGGCGCCTTTTTGCTGCTGTGTGCCGATTACCGCCTCGGTGTTGACGGCGCTTTCACCATCGGTCTGAACGAGGTCGCCATCGGGATGACCATGCACCGGGTCGGCATCGCACTGGCACGCGACCGCTTGCGCAAGTCGGTGTTTCAGCGTGCCGTCAACAATGCAGAAATGTTTCCCCCGCAAGCTGCCAAAGAAGCCGGGTTTCTCGATGCCGTTGTGCCCGCCGAGAACCTTATGGGCGCCGCTTTGGCCATGGCCGCGCAATTGAAGAAAATCAACCTCGCGGCCCACGCCAAGACCAAGCTCAAGGTGCGCAGCGAATTGATCGAGACCCTCAATCAGGCCATCGAATTCGACAAGACCACTGGTCTGGCCTGATCCGGTACGGCCCAGGAACCCTAGAACAGTCCGGAAATACGGCCATCGTCGTCAATATCGATGCGCGCCGACGCCGGCTCCTTGGGCAACCCAGGCATGGTCATGATGTCTCCGCAAATCATCACCACAAACTCGGCCCCGGCAGCCAGCCGCACCTCGCGGATATTGACCATGTGACCTGAGGGTGCGCCGCGCAGTTTCGGGTCCGTTGAAAACGAATATTGGGTCTTGGCAACACAGACGGGATAGCGACCAAAGCCGTCCTGTTGCAATTTGGCAATCTTGGCGCGCACCGCTGAATCGGCGGAAATGTCAGCAGCGCCGTAGACCTTCGTGGCGATGGCTTTCATTTTGTCCCACAAACTGTCTTCATCCTGATAGACAAACCGCATTTCGGCAGTATCTGATTCTGCCAAGCTGACAACCACACGTGCGAGTTCCTCGGCTCCGGCGGACCCTAGTGCCCAGTGCCGCGCAATGACGACCGGAACGCCCTGGCGATCCATGTGGCGACGCAGCAGGGCGTACTCCGCCTCGGTATCCGTGGTGAAGTGATTCAACGCCACGACACAGGGCAAGCCGTAGCGATGGCGTATGTTCTCAACATGTCGCTCAAGGTTGGGCAGGCCCTTTTCCAGGGCGATTGGATTGGGAGTGGCGAAATCTATCGCGTCGACACCGCCGTGATATTTGAGTGCGCGCAAGGTCGCCACGATCACTGCCACATCTGGCTTCAGTCCGGACTTGCGACACTTGATGTCGACAAATTTCTCCGCGCCAAGATCGGCACCGAAGCCAGCCTCAGTCACCACATAGTCACCCAGTTTGAGTGCCGCCTTGGTCGCCGTTACGGTGTTGCAGCCGTGGGCAATATTGGCAAATGGACCACCATGAATAATGGCCGGGTTGTTCTCCAGCGTCTGCACGAGATTGGGCTTGATGGCATCCTTGAGCAGGGCCGCCATGGCTCCCTGGGCCTGCAAATCGCTGGCACGGATCGGCGCCAGGTCACGCGTATAGCCAACAATGATCTTGCCCAGCCTTTGCTTGAGATCACGGCGCGACGTGGCCAGGCAGAAGATGGCCATAACTTCGGACGCAACGACAATGTCAAAACCATCCTCGCGCGGAAAGCCGTTG
The DNA here is from genome assembly GCA_021812315.1 of Pseudomonadota bacterium. GTDB lineage: Bacteria > Pseudomonadota > Gammaproteobacteria > Burkholderiales > Burkholderiaceae_C > Rhodoferax. The sequence goes on along the minus strand of JAKANU010000278.1, from coordinate 2,236 downwards.
CCCGAACCGCCCAGCGAAATCACTGTGGAACGCAGGGCGCGGTCATTCATGTCCATCACGCGACGCCAGACGACGCGACGAAAATCAAAGCGCAACGCGTTGCCATGATGAATATGGTTGTCGATCAGCGCGGCCAGCAAGTTGTGCGCCAGCGCGATCGCGTTGAAGTCGCCGGTGAAATGCAGGTTGATGTCTTCCATCGGCACCACCTGAGCACGGCCGCCGCCCGCTGCGCCACCTTTCATGCCGAAAACCGGACCGAGCGACGGCTCACGCAAGGCAATCACACAGCGCTTGCCAATACGGTTCAAGGCATCGCCCAGGCCAACCACCGTGGTGGTCTTGCCCTCGCCCGCGGGCGTCGGGCTGATCGCCGTCACCAGGACCAGTTTGCCTTCCGGACCGGTTTGCTGGTCCAACCAGGCCAGATCAATCTTCGCCTTGTAATGCCCGTAAGGTTCGAGCGCCGATGCCGGAATGCCAAGCCTCTCCCGCGCCATCTGCAGTACCGGTCTGAGTGATGCCGCCTGAGCGATTTCAATGTCCGAAAGAGTCACGTCGATACCTACCTTCATTGCTGGCCGCCGCGTACGGCCGACCCAACGGCTTCGGTACAAGCTAACCCGCCGGGTTCAAGGCCTTGGCACCTGCGAGTGCGATCTGCTCGTCGTCAGACGCTAACACACCGGAGACGCCAATGGCACCGACCATGACGCCCTCATACACCAGAGGAACCGCACCTTGCAGGGGCGTGATTCCCTGCAAGGCCGCAAAAGCCGTGCGCCCGCTGTTGATGGAATCTTCAAGCGCTTTGCTGGGACGCCGGTAACGCATCGCCGTACTCGCCTTGCCTTGGGCGACACCAGCGCTGGCGAGGTGTGCACCATCGAGTCGTTCCAGGTAAAGCAGATTGGCGCCGTCGTCGACGATAGCTATGCTGACCTTCCACTGATTGCGCACGGCCTCGGCGCGTGCCGCCGCGGCAATCGCCTTGACAACCTCGAGCGTCAGACAGGGCCTGCTCGGCAACCGGGGGCCGGAATTTACTATGTTCATTTCACCTCCTTGACTGTCAGGACGGTCCGACAACACGTCGGCTCACCAGACGCCGCAACCTGCCGGAGGCAAAGCCCAGCATGGGCCAGAACAACATTGCCAGCGCCAAAGTGGTGATCGTGCCGACCAGCGGGTTTGACCAGAAAACGGCGAGATCGCCCTTGGAACCCATCATCGTCTGTCGAAACGCCGCCTCGGCACGGTCACCCAGCACCAGCGACAACACCAGCGGTGCCAACGGGTAATCGAGCTTCTTCAGAACGTAACCAACGATGCCAAACAACAGCATGAACCAGATGTCGAGCATGGCGCTGTGCACTGAATAGGCGCCAATCGCACACACGACAATGATGATCGGCGCAATGATCGCAAAAGGAATGCGCAGAATGGCCGCAAACAGTGGCACGGTGCTCAGCACAATGATCAGCCCAGCCACATTGGACAAGTACATGCTGGCAATCAAGCCCCAGACAAAATCCTTTTGCTCGACGAACAGCAGTGGGCCCGGCTGCAGGCCCCAAACCATCAGACCACCGAGCAGCACTGCGGCGGTCGCCGAACCGGGAATCCCCAGCGCCAGCATGGGCAAGAGGGCCGCCGTCCCGGAGGCGTGCGCGGCAGTTTCGGGCGCAATCACGCCTTCGACCTGGCCCGTGCCAAATTTGTCACCATTCCTGGAGAAGCGCTTGGCAATGCCGTACCCCATGAACGAGGCCGCAGTGGCACCACCCGGCGTGATTCCCATCCAGCAACCGATCGCCGAACTGCGCAGCAAAGTCAACCAGTACTTGGGCAAAGTCTTCCAGGTTTCGAGCACAACCCTCATATTGATTTTGGCGCTCTTGCCTTCGAACGCGAGTCCCTCCTCCATGCTCAACAAGATCTCACCGATGCCGAACAGACCAATCACCACGATCAGGAAGTCAATGCCGCGCAGCAACTCGGACCAGCCAAAGGTCATGCGCAACTCGCCACTCACCGTGTCCATGCCAATCGCCGCCAGACCAAAGCCCAGCATCATCGAGATGATCGTCTTGAGCGAATCCTTGCCGGTTCCAACGAAGCTGCAAAAAGTAAGCAGGAACACCGCAAAGAACTCGGGTGGGCCAAACTGCAGTGCGAATTTTGCAACCATGGGTGCCAGGAAGGTGATCAGCAAGACCGCCACCAGCGCACCAAA